>NZ_JAUNPE010000160.1 GCF_030536815.1 Kocuria sp. | reverse complement strand
AATTCCGAACTGCGAGTGGTCGGAGTTTACCATCGTAAATATTGGCGGCTGAGGAAGTTATCAAACCGGTATGTTGGCGGGTTGTCGTTGCCCGCGCCCGGGCACAAAAAAGTCCTGAGCCGCGACTAGTTCGTAAACTATGTCGCGACTCAGGACAATGGCGGAGACGGGGGGATTTGAACCCCCGGTCCGGTTTAATCCGGACCCTTCATTAGCAGTGAAGTCCATTCGGCCGCTCTGGCACGTCTCCACGTTGTATTACCACCGGTGAGTACACCGGCCAGGAAAACAACGATGGCCAGCTTATCCGTCAGGCAGAGCCGGGGTCAAAACGCAACGGGTCGTGGACCATGGCTATGGTAATTTGAGGCCGGTTCTCGCCGGGTCCGGTCCACCCTGATCCTGATCGCCCTATGAATCTGTTACACCGCGGGTCCGATTATGCGCCGCCGACCCCGCGCCGCCGATACCGTTGGAAGGTGCCACCTCATGCGTTCACTCGTGGTTACAGCTTGGTTTCCGGATACGGATATCCCAAGCCGGACGCCATTTGTCCTGGAGCACTGCTGGGCGCTTCAGGAGGCGGGTCACCTCGTCTCCGTGGTGCACATCAACATCGGTCGAGAATCCCGCCCCACTGTTCAAGAATCCTACGAGGGTGTCCCGGTCACTCGGGTGTGGCTGGATGTGACGAATCCACTGAGTTTTGTCCGGGTGTCCCGCCTGGTCTCACGCGGGCTACGGGGTGCTGACGTACTCCACACCATGGCGTTTTCGGCGGCACTCTTTGCCGCCCCCGCGTGGTTGTTCCGCAGGGCACCCTGGGCCCACACCGAACACTGGAACGGCGTGGTCAACCCCGCAAGCGTCGGAACCCTGTGGCGGAGTGTCTCCTGGCTGCGCTATGTCTTGCGTTTACCCCACGCTGTCACCGGTGTGACGAGGGAACTCGCGGACGAGATGGCCAAGTTTTCACGTCCGGGTGCCACGCACGTGGTTCCCTGCGTGGTGCAGAACCCGAACCCGATTCTCCCCTTTCCGACCGAGCCTCCACTGCGGCTCGTGGGCGTGGGTGCGCTCGTCGACCGGAAACAGCCGTTGCTCGCGCTGGAGACCGTGGCCCGCCTGGTGCAGCGCGGAACGGATGTGCAGTACACGCTCGTGGGTAAAGGCCCGCTGATGGCCGCTGCGCAAAAGCGCGCCGAAGAACTCGGTATTGCCGATCGTGTGGTCTTCACCGGCCCCATCGGCCCCTCGGAGGTCACCGAGCATCTGTCCCGGGCCCATTTGTTCTTCCTGCCCAGCAAGCAGGAGAACTTCTTCACGGCGGTGGCCGAGGCCCAGGCCGCCGGCCGTCCCGCCGCCGTGCCGCTCAGTGGCGGCTTCGACGACTACTGCACCGACCAGAATTCCGTCCTGACAGACAGCTGGGACCCCGAAGATCTGGCCGATGCCGTGCTCCTGGCCTGGGAGAGATTCCACGCGGTGTCACCGGACCGCATTGCCGACACGGTCCGCGAGCGATTCTCCCGGAAGACCGTGGGAGCGACGTTTGACGAGATCTACCGTTTGATCACCGGCCGCTCGAACCGCGCACCCAAGATCTCTGGCTAGTATTCACCCAATGACCACTCCGGCCGCTACTCCGGGCGCTCCAGGGCGCTGGCGTGGAATCCTCTTCCCGCCCCCCAACCACGAGAACAAGGACAACCCCATCGGGTCCTCGTTCGCCCTGACCGTCATCGCCGTATTCGTCCAGGGTCTGTCGCGTTTCGGCTACACCTTGCTGATCGGCAACCTCCTGGGTAACGAGATTCTGGGCAAGGTCAATACCGCTATCTCCCTGGCGCTGTTCCTGGTGCTTCTGTGGCCCCAGGCCTCCGGCAATGCGGCGTCCAAGTTCATTGCCATGGCACGCGGCCGGGGAAACGCGGACGAACAATTGTCCGTGAGCTTGTACGCCTCACGAAGCGCAGCGGTCGGCATGGCCGTGTTGTCCGTCACCGCGGTCGTGCTGTCGGTCCTCGCATTGGATCTCCCCCTGGGCTACGCGTTGTCCACGGGCCTGCTGGTGATCTCGTTGTCCGCCTACAACTTTGTGCGCGGGGTCAGAACCGGGAATAACCAGTTCGTCACGACCACGGCCTGGGACTGCATTAGTTCCTTCGTGACCCTCACGCTGTTGGTCATTGTTCTCCTGGGTGAACTCACCCCGCTGTTGTTACTCCCCTTGAGTGTCGGGTATTTGATTTATGCCATCCCGTCGTGGCCTCTCAAGGGCGGAAGCAAACTGCCGTGGGCCCTCAAGAAAGAGATTCTGATGTTCACCCTCTGGGCGTCCATCAACATCATCACGGCCGCGGGGTTGCTGCAGTTGTCCCTGCTGCTCGGGTACCGTTTCGACACCCTGGCGGCCGTGGGTCAGTACTCCGCGGCCGTGGCCATTGCAACCCCGGCGAGCATGCTCTCCTCCTCCATGTTGGTCGCGCTCGCCCCTTCCGTGGCGCGCATGTTCACGGCGGGTGACCACGCGAACATGAAGCGGCAACTGGATTCGATCATGCGGGTGATGGTCCTGGTGTTCCTTCCCGTTTTCGGTGTGGGCATCATTTGGGCCGAGCCCCTCATTCACGTGTTGTACGGCGCCCGGATCAATGAATTCGAGGGATCGGTGCCGCTGCTGATCATCCTGTTCTTCGCTGTCTCGGCCACAAGTTTCAACGCCGCCAACTCCCGTCTCAACGGCGGCGAGTCGTGGGGCGTGAGGGTTCTTGCGTTGTGCAACGCGGTGGGCATGATGCTCGGTGTGGGCACGATCCTGTGGCTGGGCCCCACCATGGGAGTCATGGCGTCTGCCATCGGCTACATGGTGGCCTGTTTCATCAGCGCTCTGGCGCCCATGATCGTGGTCTGGGTTCATGACCGGATGCGCTGGGGCGGCCTACTCACACGAATCGTGGTCGGGTACGTCCTGATTCTGGGCTGCTTGTTCCTGGGTCTGCGTCATTCGGAGCTGTGGGTGAGCGTTGTTCTCACCGTGGCGTTCTGCGCCGTGTGGGCCTTGATTTCTTGGGGCGATCTGGCGCCCCGCATCCGCATGGTCACGGGACGGTTTCGCAAGAACTAATGGTTCGGTTGTTCAGGCGCGGACTCTAACCCGCCGTCGAGCCGCGCCGCCCGCCCCACTTGTGACGCAGAATTTGAACGACTCCCGCGACGCTGATCCGCAGTGGTGCATTCCTCGCGAGCAGCCACGACAGTTGCGGCGTTGCCAATGCCGCAGGTGAGGCAAAACGACGTCGTGCGGCCAGGGCCTGCACCAACCGGTCCGGTTCCGTATCGGGATGGCTCAGCAGTTCGATCACGCGCGAGTCGGCCCGTGACAGCTGATTTTTACTCAGCGGAGCGACGCGCAGCAAGGACTGAATCGAGTCGTACGCCGCTTGCGCCTGTGCGCGGTCCCACGACCCAGTCTTCACATGCAACTCAATAAAGGGAAAAATATTGACCCGAATGAATTTGAGGTAGAACCCAGCTTGCAGGGCCGGCGGCACCTGAGCGAACCACTCCGTTTCGCTGAGGCGGAGAGCGGGCAGGGCTTGGTCGCCCACGGGAATGGGGGCCCGGGAGACTCGATCCGTCGCGTCCGCATGAACGAGCAGCCCGGGGATACCCCGGGCGTAATCAATACGCTGGGCGTGCGCGTGGAGCCGAAGAATGAACGCTTGTTCCTCGGCCGTGATCACGTCCGTGTCGAACCGGGCGCCCGCCGCTCTGGCCGTGGCCACACGGATGAGTCCGAAGGCCGAGCTTCGGTAGAACAACCGGTCCGCCACCGCGGAAAGATCAGAGCTGCGCCACGGCCGGGTGATGGGAGTCATGTCCGCTCGCCCATCGGAGTGGTGCTGGAACGGCAGCACCCAGTCGCTGCCGCGGGTCCGGGCAATCGACACCCAACGATCCACGGCCCCGGGGTCCAGGGTGTCGTCGCTGTCGAGGAAACTGATGAACGTTGCGGTGGTCCGTTCCAGAGCGGTGTTGCGCGGACCTGCCGGTGTAGTTCCTGGGTCCGAGCACTCAACAATGGTCACTCGTGCCAACTGCTCTTCCGAGAGCATGGACTCAACCTGCCGAGCGGATATGTGATGGGCGACCACCATGATCCCGCAGTCCGCGGGGCGCATTCCTCGCGTTGCCGCGATGGCCGAGCCCACGGCCCGCCCCAGCGGGCGGGTTTGGGAGTGAACCGGAATGACGACGTCGACCACGGGCGGGTCAGATGATTCGCTCATGACACGAGACTAATGGAATCCTCTGGGGCGGCGCTTGGCGGCTGATCCCTCGGGCTTAGCGCTGCGGGACCCGGATCACCCCTGCGATGCCAACGCGAACGGCAGAACATTGGTGGCGCCCGCCAGGCGCAGTTCACGTGCGGCAACGGTGAGTGTCCAACGGCTATCCACGAGGTCATCCACCAGCAGGATCGATGGCTGCGGTTGTTCCCGCAAGGCCTGCG
>NZ_JAUNPE010000013.1 GCF_030536815.1 Kocuria sp. | reverse complement strand
CCCTGCTCGTCGTACTCGGCGGCCATGCCGTACTGAGCGGGATCGAACTCGGTGGACTCGGGGTCCACACCCTCGTTGGCCTGCTTCAGGGACAGCGAGATGCGGCGGCGGTCCAGGTCGATGTCGATGACCTTGACGAACAGCTCTTCGTTGACGGAGACAACCTGCTCGGCCATGTCCACGTGGCGCTGCGCCAACTCGGAGATGTGCACCAGGCCCTCGATGCCGTCTTCGACGCGCACGAACGCACCGAAGGGAACGAGCTTGGTGACCTTGCCCGGGACAACCTGGCCCAGGGCGTGGGTGCGTGCGAACAGCTGCCAGGGATCTTCCTGGGTTGCCTTCAGCGACAGCGAAACACGCTCGCGGTCCATGTCCACGTCGAGTACCTCGACGGTGACTTCCTGGCCAACCTCGACGACCTCGGAGGGGTGGTCGATGTGCTTCCAGGACAGCTCGGACACGTGCACCAGGCCGTCCACGCCACCGAGGTCCACGAAGGCACCGAAGTTGACGATGGAGGACACGGTGCCGGTGCGAACCTGGCCCTTCTGCAGCTGCTGCAGGAAGTTGGCGCGAACCTCGGACTGGGTCTGCTCCAGCCATGCACGGCGGGACAGCACCACGTTGTTGCGGTTCTTGTCCAGCTCGATGATCTTGGCTTCGAGCTGCTGGCCGATGTAGGGAGCCAAATCGCGGACACGACGCATCTCGACCAAGGAAGCGGGCAGGAAGCCGCGCAGGCCGATGTCCAGGATGAGGCCGCCCTTGACGACCTCGATGACGGTGCCGGTGACAACGCCGTCCTCTTCCTTGACCTTCTCGATGTCGCCCCAGGCGCGCTCGTACTGAGCGCGCTTCTTGGACAGGATCAGGCGACCTTCTTTGTCCTCTTTGGTGAGAACCAGAGCCTCGACCTCATCACCCACGGCAACAACATCGTCAGGGTTGATGTCGTGCTTGATGGACAGCTCGCGAGAGGGAATTACGCCTTCGGTCTTGTAGCCGATGTCCAAGAGGACCTCGTCGCGGTCGACCTTGACGACGGTGCCTTCCACGAGGTCGCCGTCGTTGAAGTACTTGATGGTCGCGTCGACAGCGGCGAGGAAATCCTCTTCGGTTCCGATGTCGTTGACGGCAACCTGCGGGGTGGTGGTGGTCATGTAGTAGGGACTCCGATGGATTAGTTTGAATGGTCAGTGTTCACCGCTGGGACCTTGTAAGGCCCGGATTACGGTGAACGAAACGTGCTTTGGGCGCGCAAATGAATACGCACTGCACCATTCTAGGCTTCAAGGGCAACCGGTTCAAGCAGCCTAGAACGGCGAGATGCAATACGGGTGTTCGGACGTGGACATCAGCGATTGCAGGTCATCCAGTGCCGCGAGATCCCGCACCTTGATCAATCCCGCGTAATACAGTGTTGACGCCTTCACGGCACCCAAGTACAGCGAGCCCAGGGCGTCGATATTCATGGCGACGTCCGCCTCCTCCGGCAACTCGACGCGCGGCATAGACTTGCCCGCGACGTCGTCGTCCGTGCGGGGTCGGTCCCCCGTCCGCTCCACGACCGGCCGCTCGCCGGTCGTATCGATCATGTACATGCCGTCCGCGAAACCCAACGAATCCACCAAGGAGATCGTCACCGTGCGGTGCGAACGATAGGGGCGCGCAGACAGCGCGGCGATCGGGTCCAGGATGCGCAACCACAGCCGCTCGTAACGCTTGCGTACCTCGTAGTCGGCCATGTCGACCATGCCCCACATCAAGGGGTCCTCCATTTGGGCATTGGGGTGACGCACCTCGGTGACCAGGTCCAAGCCGCACAGATACTCCCACAGTGCGATGCGCACCTGGGCGCTGGGCGAGACAAGGTCCACCACTTCCAGGGTGCCCTTGAAGCCACTTCCGCGCACGAACTTGTAGCTGACATAGCCGTCCGCCCGCTCGTTCCCGTCGTAGTGGACCGCCGTGCGGATCTCGGGATCGGCCTTGCCGGTATGCCAGTCGTACTGACCACTCACGTAATCCCACCACTTGCCGGTGCGCCTCAGTGAACCGGGGGTCAGCTGGTGGAACTCCTCGAAGATGTGCGGCGCCAGCTGCGCGAGCGCCTTGTTGTCCGCCATTTCCACTCGCCCCACGGACGGTGCCTTGAGCGTCAAGCCGGATTCCGCGGCCACCGCGACCTCGGTGTTGAACGTGCCTGCCCCGAACCCGAACCGGCCGTAAATGGTCGCTTCGGACGCCGTGAGTGCCGCGATCGGGAACCCCGCCTGGTGCGCCTCGGTGAGATCGGCGGTCATCATGCGGCGCAGGATACCGCGGCGGGCGTGCGTGGGACGCACCGTCACCTCGGACACCAACCACGCGGGCAACTGAGTTTCTGCGCCCAGGGTGAGGTTCGAATCCCACGAGCAGTACGTGGCCACGGGTCGCTGCTCACCCAGAGCCGCGGTCGGCACCGGGTCCTGACTGTGGACGGCGCGCAAGCGGATGCGTTCGCTGTGCAGCCACATGAGATCCCTTTCCAGGGACTGCTCGGAGGGCTCCGGGCCGTGGAAACCCTGGTTCACCGCGCGCAACCATTCGACTGCTTCCGGGTTGCCTGCAATTCCGCCCGGTCGCGCGCCGAAGGTCTTCACCTCATAGGTGTTGCCCTTGGCGCTGTACTGCTCGGAGCGGGGTTCGTTGGCCGGGTGCGTGCTCATGCGGAAAGGTCTCCTGGGTGACGTCGAATGATTTTAATGCGCGGCCTGTTGCCACGTGCGGCCGGTGCCCACGTTGACGTCCAGGGGGACTGTCAAATCAGCGGCACCCGCCATCTCCTCGCGCAGGATCTTCTCCACGGCCTCGACCTCTCCGGTGGCGACCTCCACGATGAGTTCGTCATGGACCTGCAGCAGCACGCGCGAACGGAGCTCCTGCTCGTCCAGGGCACGATCCACCCCGATCATTGCCTTCTTGATGATGTCCGCAGCGGACCCCTGAATGGGAGCGTTGAGTGCCGCGCGCTCCGCGGACTGCCGGGCCAGCCGATTGTCACTCGTGAGGTCCGGGAGGTAACGGCGTCGGCCGTCGATGGTCTCGGTGTAACCCTTCTCGCGGGCCTCGTCCACGACACCGCGCAGGAAGTCGCGCACCCCACCGAATCGCTCGAAGTATTCGCTCATCATGGTCCGTGCCTCATCCACGGGAATGCTGAGCTGCTGGGACAGCCCGTAGGAGCTGAGCCCGTACACCAGTCCGTAGCTCATGGCCTTGACCTTGGAGCGCATCTGCGCGGTGACCTCTTCGGGTGCCACGTTGAACACGCGCGAGCCCACGAAACGATGCAGGTCCTCCCCCGCCCGGAAGGCCTCGATGAGTGCCTCGTCCCCGGACAAATGCGCCATGATGCGCATTTCGATTTGTGAGTAGTCCGCGGTCATGAGGGTCTCGAACGGGCCGTCCACATCCGATCCGACCACGAACACGTTGCGAATGCGTTGCCCCTGTTCGGTGCGCACCGGAATGTTCTGCAGGTTGGGGTCGGTCGAGGACAGCCGCCCGGTGGCCGCCACGGTCTGCATGTAGGTCGTGTGGATCCGGCCGTCCTCGGCAATGGCCTTGCGCAACCCCTCGACGATCTGCTTGAGCTTGGAGTACTCACGCCAGTTCATGAGCGCCACAAGAAACCGGGAGCCCTGCGTTTCCGGGTCCACCCGACCCAGCAGGTCCGCCACCGCCGCGGCGTCCGTGGTGTAACCGGTCTTGGTCTTCTTGGTCTTGGGCAGGCCCAGTTCCTCGAACATCACGGTCTGCAACTGTTTGGGTGAACCCAGGTTCACCGTGCCCTCGATCTGCGCCTGCGCCAGCTCCTTGTTCTCGTCAATGGGCTGCTGCAGGTCCTTGTACAACTGGTCGATCCCGGAACGGTCGATGGCCACACCCAGGTTCTCCATGCGCGCCAGAATTACCGCCAGCGGCATTTCCAGCTCCAGCAGCAGCGGCAGTTGGCCGTCCGCCTCGAGCAGGGCACGCAAATGCTGGCTCAGCTGGGCGCAGGCGGCGCCCAGGCTCGCTTCACGCCGCAGTACCTCGTCCGGGATCGCTTCGAGGCCTTGGTCCTCGCCCAGGTCCAGCTCCGTCTGGGCGGCCTTGCCCTTGCCCGACGACGCCGCGGGGTCACCCGCGTCCGGCACCTCGAGTTCCAGGTGCTGGGCGAGCTGGGCCTCGAGGTCGTAACTGCGCAGCGCGGGACGCACGAGGTAGCCGGAGAGCTGGACGTCGTCGTGCACGCCGTCCAGGGTCACACCGCGGTCCACGAGGCCGTGGAACAGGTCCTTGAGGCCGTCCACGATTTTCGGTTCGGTGGGGTCTTCGAGCCAATGGTCCACGGCGGTGGCCAAGTCCTGGTCCGCGGCGAGGACATCCACCACCGCGCTGGTGTTCGCGGTGAACACGAGAGCCGTGACTTCCCCGCCCGACGCCGCTTTGGGATCCGGCAGCAGACGCCGCACCACGGCGGGAGTTTCGGTGTCCTTGTTCTCGTCCAGCCAGTGCCGCCACTGCTCCGCCGTGGTCACGCGCTCGACCGTGCTCACCACGGGAGCGTCCGAGCTGGGCCCGCCCGCACCGGCATTGCCGAAGGCGTCCAGAAGCCGGCCGCGCAGGCCGGCGCCGAATTCGAGTTCGTCGAAGACCTCGTCCACCCTGTCCGTGTCCGGGACGGGGAGCGCGGCGTTGTCGAATTCGATGTCGAGGTCGAGATCGGTTTCCAACCGGTTCAATTTGCGATTGCGTCGCACGAGCTCAATGTTCTCGCGCAGCGCCTCGCCCTTCTTACCGGTAATTTTGTCCGCGTGCTCGAGCACTGACTCCACGGGACCGTAGGTCGTGATCCACTTGGCCGCGAAGCCGGGGCCCACACCGGGCACGCCCGGCAGGTTGTCCGCCTGCTCACCCGTGAGGGCGGCGAGGTCCGGGTAGTTCTGCGGGGCCACCTTGTACTTCTCGTAGACGGCCTGGGCATCCATACGGCGTAGATCGGACGGGGTACGACCCGGGTACACGATATTGACGTGGTCGTTGACCATCTGAAACGCATCACGGTCTCCGGAGAAAACGAGAACTTCGAAGTCCTCCGAGGCGCCGCGCCTGGCCAAGGTGGCCAGAACGTCGTCGGCCTCGTAGCCCTGAAGGGTGACCACAGGGACTCCGAGTGCCTCGAGGATGCGTTCGATATTCGGCACCTGGCCGTGGAACTCCTCGGGGGTCTCGTCACGACCGCCCTTGTAGTCCCCGTACTCCTGGGAACGCAGCGTGGGGCCTTCGAGGTCGAAGGACACCACCAAGTGGGTCGGTTGATAATCGCGAATCAGCTTGACCATGGTGTTCACAAACCCGTAAACACCTTCGGTGTGGACTCCCTCCGAGGTGACGAAACCCGGGCCGCTGCCGTACTCCGCGGCGCGGGACAGCGCGAAGAACGCGCGGAAGGCCAGGGAATGCCCGTCGATCAGGAGCAGGCGTCGTTCCGGGTGGCTCACCGTGCCGGGCAGCGTGATTGATTGGGGGGAATCGGTTTTCTCCCCGATCACCACCACGGGATCGGCGGAGGTGTCCTGGCTTGCGTTGGTCTGGGCGTCGCTCGTCTCACTCACGCGTCCATCCTAGGCGTTCGCCCGGGGCACTCGGAGAAGCCGGCCTCAGGTCACCTGGTTGATGATCGCATCGGCCACTTCACGCATGGACAGTCTGCGATCCATCGAGGTCTTCTGAATCCAGCGGAACGCCTCGGGTTCGGACAGACCCATCTTGGTCTGCAGGAGGGACTTGGCGCGCTCCACGAGTTTGCGTGTGGCGAACTGTTCCTTCATGTCCGCCACCTCGTTCTCCAGCGCGAAGATCTCCTCGAATCGGGACATCGCGATCTCAATGGCCGGCACCACATCGTCCACGGTGAACGGCTTGACCACGTAGGCCATGGCGCCCGCCTCACGCGCACGCTCCACGAGTTCGCGCTGGCTGAAGGCCGTCAGCAGCACCACGGGAGCGATCCGCTCCTCCGCGATCTGCTCTGCCGCGGTGATGCCGTCCATGACGGGCATTTTCACGTCCATGAGAACCAGGTCCGGGGTGTGCTCACGGGCGAGGTCCACGGCACGTTGACCATTTTCCGCCTCGGCCACCACGTTGTAACCGGCTTCACGAAGCATCTCCACGATGTCCATGCGGATCAAGGCCTCATCCTCGGCGACCACCACGGTTTTGGCGGGAGCATTCGAGGGAGCGGGAGTGGACGCTTCGGGCGATTCCGTCACGGGGGAACTCCTTGGTTAGCTGGGAATCAAACTGGATATCGCATCAAACCACGCCATTGCGGCGGGTTGGGCATGAGACACGCCACACGGCAAGCCGTGCGCGGCGCTTTGGTCTCCAGCCTACCGCTCATCGTGTAGGCTGTTACCGCTGCTCACGGCCTCGTGCCGTGAATCTGTAACACGCTAGCCCAAGTGGCGGAATTGGCAGACGCGCTGCACTCAAAATGCAGTATGGAAACATGTGTGGGTTCGAGTCCCACCTTGGGCACCATGAACCGCTTATTGAGAGCGGTGAAGAAACGGCCTCGTGTGCACGGGGCCGTTTTTTCGTACGCGCGGCCGGATCGACACCTGATCTCCACCATCTGAGGTGCAGTTGGAGCCTTCAACCGCACCGCAGGCTTCCTTAGAACCCTTTCGGCCTCGGCCAAAGGTTCTAACGGCGCACCAGGTTTAGTGAGGGGTTCTACCAACGCCTAGAACGTGAACCGTCTACGGGACAACGTGCCGTGGCGGCGTCGTCGGCGTCGAGGGTAAGAACCGGACTGAGGCGGAGGAACGAGCGCTTGACATCTGGGGACGACGTCCGCAGGCCAGGCCCCGTCAACGCGACGAACCTCTGCCAAAAATGTTCAGCCGGTGCTGTGACCACACCGCAGGCGTCATGAGAACCCTTCCGGCCTCGGCATGAGGTCCTTACGACGCTTCGGACGCAAGGTATGGCTCTGACGCGGCACAGAAGGGTAGGGCCACTCATAAGGCCCCGTACGCCGACGGCGACCCGCGCACCGAAGTGCCCGGGCCGCCGTGGGCGTACGCGGTGGGAAACTAGCCGATCACGATTCGCGCCAGGGAGCCGAGGCCGGCAGGCTCTCGCGCCACGGACCAACGCGTTCGTGCTGTTCGCGGACGGGTGCCTCACCGGCATCGTCCAGGTCGCCCACGCGGTGGACCTTGACCAGGTTGGTGGAACCTGCCACGCCCGGAGGTGAACCCGCGCAAATGATGACCAGGTCATCCGAGCCGGCCAGGCCCTTCTCCAGCATGTAATGGTCCACCTGCTTGGTCATTTCGTCCGTGTGGTGCACATGCTCGACCAGGATGGGTTTGACACCCCACAGCAACGACAGCAGAGCCATGACGTTCTGCACGGGAGTGAAGGCCAGGATCGGGCGGTCGGGCCGCAACCGGGACAGGCGGCGGGCGGAATCACCCGATTGGGTGAACGTGCAAATGTAATTGACGTCCAACTGACGTGACATGGTCACTGCGGCCCGGGTCACGGCACCACCGCGGGTGCGGGGCTCGGTGCCCAGTGGAGGCATGCGGTCCATACCCTGGGTCTCGGTGGCCTCAATGATCCTGGCCATCGTCTCGATGGTTTGCACCGGGTACTTACCCACGGAGGTCTCACCGGAGAGCATGACCGCGTCCGCACCGTCGAGCACGGCGTTGGCACAGTCGGAGGCCTCGGCCCGGGTGGGGCGCGGATTGTCGATCATGGACTCGAGGACCTGAGTGGCCACGATCACGGGCTTGGCCCACCGGCGTGCCAATTCAATGGCGCGCTTCTGCACGATCGGCACGGCCTCGAGAGGGAGCTCCACGCCCAGGTCACCACGGGCCACCATGATGCCGTCGAAGGCGTCAATGATTTCGTGGAGGCTGTCCACGGCCTGCGGCTTCTCGATCTTGGCGATGACCGGGATGGTCCGGCCTTCTTCCGCCATGATTTCATGCACGCGGGTGATGTCCTCGGCGTCTCGCACGAAGGACAGCGCAATGATGTCGACGCCGCGCTGGAGGGCCCAACGCAGGTCATCCTCGTCCTTGTCACTGAGCGCGGGAACGTTGACGGCCACACCGGGGAGGTTGATGCCCTTGTGGTTGGAGACGGGGCCACCCACGATCACCTCGGTCTCCACGGTGGTGTCCGTGACCTTGGTGGCCCTGAGGGCCACCTTGCCGTCGTCGATCAGCAGCGGGTCGCCCACGTTGACGTCACCGGGTAGACCCTTGTGCGTGGTGGAGGACAGCTCCTGGGACCCCTCGACATCCTCGATGGTGATGGTGAACGGGTCGCCCACCTCCAGGCTGTACGGGCCGTTCGCAAAGTTGCCCAGTCGAATCTTGGGGCCCTGCAGGTCGGCGAGGATGGCCACCGTGGTGTCGAGTGCTTCGCTGGCCCGTCGCAGGTTCTCGTAGGAGGCGTTGTGAACGTTGTGATCACCGTGGCTCATGTTCAGGCGAGCCACATTCATTCCGGCCTGAATGGCCTGGGTGAGGTGCTCGTACGAGGAAATAGCCGGGCCAATGGTGGCCACGATCTTCGCTCGACGCATGGGTGAATCCCTTTCGGTCGGAGACTAGAGGGGGAAAACAGAAAAGTGGCCGCGATGAAACAGCGTGTCGCTGTTCCAGCACGGCCACTTTGCCGGAATTCGGTTCCCAGTTTAGCAACGGGGGCCGAGGATTGATACGGCCGGGTATCGCTTTAGCTAAAGGCTCAAGTCAATGGCACGTTCCGACGGCGCCACGGGCTGTGGGAGGCGTGTCTGTCCGGTGAGGTGCCGTTCCACCTCGGCCGCGCACGCGCGCCCCTCGGCAATTGCCCAGACCACGAGCGACTGGCCGCGGCCCGCGTCCCCGCAGGAGAACACGCCGTCGACGGCGGTCATGTACTGCTCGTCTCGGGCCACGTTGGTGCGGCGATCAAGTTCCACGGACAGCTGGGACGTGAGGTCGTCCGACTCGTTCCCGGTGAAACCCAGCGCCAAGAAGACGAGGTCGGCCGGAATGACCTTTTCGGTGCCCTCCTTCGGAACGCGCCGGCCATTGTCCAGGTACTCGGTTTCGGCAACCTTCAGGCCCGTCACGTGGCCGTTCTCGTCCCCCACGAAGTCCACGGTGGACGCGAGGTACGTGCGGTCACCACCTTCTTCGTGAGAGGAGGAGACCTCGAAGACCTTGGGCATCATGGGCCACGGTTCCTCGTCGGCACGGTCCACCGGTGGCTTGCGACCGATGGCCAGGGACGTCACAGACGCAGCTCCCTGCCGGTGGGCGGTGCCAATGCAGTCCGAGCCGGTGTCACCGCCTCCGAGCACGATCACGTTCTTGCCGCGCGCGTCAATGAGATCCGCGACCTCGTCCCCCGCGGACAGCCGGTTGGATCGCACCAGGTAGTCCATGGCGTGGTGAATCCCCTGCAGCTTACGGCCTGGGATATCCAGTTCGCGCGGGCGGGTGGCGCCGGTGGCAACGATCACGGCGTCGTAGCGGCGTCGAAGGACGTCCCAGGTGATGTCCTTGCCGATCTCGATGCCGGTGCGGAAACGCGTGCCCTCGGCGGCCATGACATCCAGGCGACGGTCCACCACTGATTTCTCGAGCTTGAAATCGGGGATGCCGTAGCGCAGCAAGCCGCCGATGCGGTCATCGCGCTCGTACACCGCCACCGTGAACCCGGCCTGCGTCAACTGCTGGGCCGCCGCCAAACCGGCCGGACCCGAGCCGACCACGGCCACGGTCTTACCGACCAGGCGTGCCGGGATGAACGGTTTGACGTAACCCTCGTCGAAGGCCATCTCACCGATCTCGTACTCGATCTGCTTGATGGTCACGGCCGGTTGGTTGATGCTCAGCACGCAGGAGGACTCGCACGGGGCCGGGCACACCCGACCCGTGAACTCCGGGAAATTGTTGGTCGCGTGCATGCGCTCCACGGCCTCATCCTTCTTACCTCGCCACACCAGGTCGTTCCATTCCGGAATCAGGTTGCCCAGCGGGCAGCCCTGGTGGCAGAACGGCACACCGCAGTCCATGCACCGGCCGGCCTGCTCGTGCAGGGTCTGCGAGTTCTGCCGTTCCTGAACCTCGTTCCAGTCCATGATGCGCACGGGAACCGGGCGTTTGGGGCGGTCTTCGCGGTGTCGAACTTTCAGAAAACCACGGGGATCAGCCACGCGTGGTCACCTCCAAAATCTTGTGCCAGGTGCCGTCACCGTCCGGGTCGTCCCCGGCGGCCTCGGCCTGATTACGCAGTGCGAGCACCGCGGAATAATCTCGCGGCAGCAATTTGGTCATGCGCGCGATGACGTCGTCGGGGTTCTCCAACAACTCGGCAGCCCATTCGGACTCGGTTTCCTCACCGTGTCGTTTGATGAGCGACAGGACCAGTTCGCGGTCCTGCGCGTCGAGTGTTGCCAAGAGCAGTTCACCGGAATCCCGTGCCTGCTTATTGATGTCCGACTCGTCCAGATCCAGCACGTAGGCCACGCCACCGGACATGCCCGCACCGAAGTTGCGGCCCGTCTCGCCCAGCACGAGTGCCACCCCGCCGGTCATGTACTCGCATCCGTGGTCACCGATTCCCTCAACCACCGCGGTGGCGCCCGAGTTGCGCACCAGGAATCGCTCGCCCACCGTGCCGCTGAAGAACATTTCACCGCTCGTGGCGCCGTAGCCGATCACGTTGCCGGCGATCACGTTCTCGTGGGAGGCAAAAATCGCCTCGCGCGGCGGGCGCACCACGATGCGGCCGCCGGACAGGCCCTTACCCGTGTAGTCATTGGCGTCGCCTTCCAACCGCAGCGTGATGCCGCGGGGAATGAACGCGCCCATGGACTGTCCCGCTTCACCGGTCAGGGTCACATCGATGGTGTCGTCGGCCAGCTCCTGCAAACCCAGGGCGCTGGTCACCGTGTAACCCAGCATGGTGCCCACGGTGCGGTCGGTATTGATGACGCGCTCCATGACCCGCACCGGTTCGCCCTTCTCGATGGCCGGGGCGGCCAGCGGGATCAGCTTGTTGTCGAAGTGGTCCGCCAACTCGTGATCCTGTGTGCGCGTGTTGCGCAGCCCGTCCTTGAAACCCGGTGACTGGAACGAGTCCAGGATGGGGCTCAGGTCCAGGCCCTTGGCCTTCCAATGCTCAATTGCCTCGCGGGTGCGCAGCACCTCTGCGTGACCCACGGCTTCCTCAATGCTGTGGAAGCCCAGTTGAGCCAGGTACTCGCGCACTTCCTGCGCGATGAACTCGAAGAAGTTCACCACGTGCTCGGCCTTGCCCGTGAAGCGCTTGCGCAGTTCCGGGTTCTGGGTGGCCACGCCCACGGGGCAGGTGTCCAAGTGGCACTTGCGCATCATGATGCAGCCCTCCACCACCAGGGGCGCGGTGGCGAAACCGAATTCCTCGGCGCCCAACAACGCTGCAACCACCACGTCACGGCCGGTCTTGAGCTGACCATCCGCCTGCACGACCACGCGTTCGCGCAACCCGTTCAGCCGCAGGGTCTGCTGGGCCTCGGCCAGGCCCAGCTCCCACGGCATCCCCGCGTGCTTGAGCGAGTTCAGCGGCGCGGCGCCGGTGCCGCCGTCGTGACCGGAAATGAGCACGACGTCGGCCTTGGCCTTGGTCACGCCCGCCGCCACCGTGCCGATCCCCCGTTCGGAGACGAGCTTCACGTGCACCCGGGACCGGGGGTTGGCGCGCTTGAGGTCGTAAATCAGCTGCGCGAGATCCTCGATCGAGTAAATGTCGTGATGCGGCGGGGGCGAGATCAGGGACACACCCGGGGTCGAGTGACGGGTGCGCGCGATCCAGGGGTAAACCTTCTGCGCCATCAGCTGGCCGCCCTCACCGGGTTTGGCGCCCTGGGCCATCTTGATCTGCAGGTCGTCCGCGGTGGCCAGGTACAAGCTGGTAACACCGAAGCGACCCGAGGCGATCTGTTTGACGGCCGAGCGGCGCTCGGGATCCATCAATCGTTCGGGATCCTCGCCGCCCTCGCCGGTGTTGGACTTACCTCCCAACCGGTTCATGGCGATCGCCAGGGTCTCGTGGGCCTCCATGGAAATGGAGCCGTAACTCATGGCGCCGGTCGAGAACCGTTTGACGATCGAGCTCACGGGTTCCACCTGATCGATCGGGATGGGTTCCCGCTCCGAGGTGAAGCTCATGAGACCGCGCAGTGTGGCCAGCTCACGTGACTGATCGTCCACGCGCGCGGTGTAGGACTTGAAGATGTCGTACCGGCCCGTTTGCGTGGCGTGCTGGAGCCGGAACACGGTCTGCGGGTCGAACAAGTGCCGCGGTCCTTCGCGGCGCCAGTCGTACTCACCGCCGATGACCAGGTCGCGGTGGGGTTCGGTGACACCGTCCTCCGGGTAGGCCAGGCGGTGGCGGGACGCGGTTTCCTCCGCGATCACGTCCAGGCCCACACCCTGGATCTGGGTGCGCGTTCCGTAGAAGTACGCGTTCACCAGCTCGCCCGACAGGCCCAGCGCCTCGAAGGTCTGGGCACCGCAGTAGGACTGCACCGTGGAGATACCCATCTTGGACATGATCTTCTGAACGCCCTTGCCGAGCGCCTTGATCAAGTTGTAAACGGCCTCTTCCTCGCTCACCCCGGTGATCTCACCGCGGCGCACGAGCTCCTCCGCGGATTCCATGGCCAGATACGGGTTCACGGCGGATGCGCCGTAACCCAGCAGCAGAGCCACGTGATGAACCTCGCGCACGTCACCGGATTCCACGATCAGCGCGACCTTGGTGCGGGTGGCCGAACGCAACAGGTGATGGTGGACGGCAGAGGTCAGCAGCAGCGACGGAATGGGTGCCCAGCCGCCGTTGGAATCGCGGTCGGAAATGATCACGAACTGCACGCCGCGGTTGACCGCGGTGGACACCTTTTCGCAGATTTCGGCAATGCGCGCGCGCAGGGATTCCTCCCCGCCGTCGGGGCGGTACAGGCCGCGCACCTTGAGGGTGAGTGCGGCGCCGTCGTCGTTGTCCAGGTGCAGGAACTGGTCCAGCTGGTCGTTGTTGATGACCGGGAAGTCCACCTTGATCAGGCGGGTCTTGGCCTGCTGGGTGGCCAACAGGTTGGCCATGGGGCCCACCGAACCGGTCAGCGAGGTCACCAGTTCCTCGCGGATCGCATCCAGGGGCGGGTTGGTCACCTGCGCGAAGGACTGCACGAAGTAGTCGTAGAGCAACCGGGACCGATCGGAGAGCACGGCCACCGGAGTGTCGGTGCCCATGGCGTAAATCGGCTCGGCGCCGGCCACGGCCATGGGGCCGATGATCTTCTTGAGATCTTCCTCGGTGTAACCGAAGGTCTTCTGACGCAGCCGCACGGAATGCGCGGGATGGACCATGTGCTCACGTTCGGGCAGCTCACTGATCGCCACTATGGAGTCCTGGACCCAGTCGCGCCACGGCTTGGCAGCGGCCAACTCGGCCTTGATCTCATCGTTGTCGACAATGCGGCCCTCTTCGGTGTCGACCAGGAACATGGTTCCCGGGGACACGCGGCCCTTGCGCACCACCTTGCGGTCACCGATGTCGATGACACCGACCTCCGACGCGAAGATGACCAGACCGTCCTCGGTCTCCCAGAAACGCCCGGGGCGCAGACCATTGCGGTCCAGCACCGATCCCACCCGCTTGCCGTCCGTGAAGGACACGCACGCCGGGCCGTCCCACGGCTCCATGAGCGTCGAGTGGTACTGGTAGAACGCCCTGAGGTCCGGGTCCATGCTCTCGTTGTTCTCCCAGGCCTCCGGGATGAGCATGAGCATGGTCTCGGTGACCGGACGCCCGGCCAGCTGCAGCAGCTCGGCCACCTCGTCCAGGGACTGGGAGTCGGAGGCGCCTTCCGAGCAGATCGGGAACAGCTCCTCGGGGTTGCGGCCCAACACGGCACCGGACATCGACGACTGGCGGGCGCGCATCCAGTTGCGGTTGCCCATGACGGTGTTGATCTCACCGTTGTGCGCCAGGGTGCGCATGGGCTGAGCGAGCGGCCACGACGGGAACGTGTTGGTCGAAAAGCGCGAGTGCACCACGGCCAGCTTGGTGGTGAACCGCTCGTTGGAGAGGTCCGGGTAGAAGGGCTGCAGCTGCGCGGTGGTCAGCATGCCCTTGTACACCAGCGTGCGTGAGGAGAAGCTGGGGAAGTACACCCCGAACTTGTTCTGCGCGCGCTTGCGCACGCGGAAGACCTTCTGGTCCAGTTCCAGCTGCAGGTGCGTGGGATCGAACGACGCCGCCGCGCCGGGTTCGAACAGACTCGCTCCCCTGGCGTTGTGGCGTTCGTCCGCCACGAAGAACTGCACGAACGTGGGCATGACCGCGCGGGCGGACGCACCCACGGCATCATCCACGACGGGAACGTCACGCCAACCGAGCACGCGCAGACCCTCCATCACGGCGAGATCCTCAAGTGCGCGCTGCAGCGGTTCCAGGTGCTGGCCACCGGTGGGCATGAACGCGGTACCCACTGCGTAGGCGCCCGCGGGGGGCAGTTGGAAGTTCACGGTGTCCCGGAAGAAGGCGTCGGGAATCTGTGTGAGGATGCCGGCGCCGTCGCCGGTGCCCTCGTCGCCACCCACGGCACCGCGGTGCTCGAGATTACGCAGGGCCGTCAGCGCGGCCTCCACGATCTCGTGGGTGGAGTTGCCGTCGAGGGTGGCGACAACCGCCAGGCCGCACGCGTCCTTCTCGTCCGCACCGCGGTAGAGACCCTGGTCCTCGGGCTGGGTGGAGAAGGCCCGGAACGGAGATTCCGCGGGGGGTAGCTGGCTGCGCGAGTCAGGGTGGCCCGTGTCGCGGTTGACCGCGTCGGTGACAACACTGGTCATGGGGGCTACGTGGTTGACTTGGCTCATAGGGAGCTCCTCACCGGGTTGGTGGGCAGGTCTGAAGTGTCAACAATGCCCGGGCAACTGGGGTGAAGTGCGTACGGACATCATCTGATCCAGATGACATATGCGTCCGCGGCGCTGCGAACTACTGGGTCGAACCTCGACGGGCTGACGGATCACCACCGAACGCGGGACTCGCATGATGACGAATCCCCGGTGCGGCGCACGGGTAATTTACCACGATCAGAAATTGGATTGTGAGGGCCACCACCCAGCACAATGCCCCCGGGGTCACCGGGGGCATTTCGTGGTAGACGGTGCTCAGCGGAGTGCGGAGTGCGCAGCACCGCCCGCGGGCGCGTCGGGGCTTTTGCGCATCTTCGCGGATATTGCCATAAATAATGCGATACCGAACAGCACCAGGGCCAATGACGTCCACACGTGGACCCTTTGACCGGCAATCAGCAACGCCGGGTCAATCCGCAGGAACAACTCGATCAGGAGCCTCCCCACGCCGTAATACACCAGGTACAGGGCGAACACGCGGCCGTGAGTGAGGTGCAACCGCTTGCCCAGTGTGATTAATATCACCACTCCGGCGAGGTTCCACAGGCTCTCGTAGAGGAATGTGGGATGGAACAGGGTGTCCGCGGGCAACCCGGCCGGGAAGTTCCCGGAGCTCGGGTCGATTTCCAGTCCCCAGGGCAGATCGGTGGGCTTGCCGAAAAGTTCCTGGTTGAACCAGTTGCCCCACCGGCCGATGCCCTGCGCCAACAGGAGCGAGGGTGCCACGGCGTCCGCGAAATACCACAGGGGTACGTTGTTCTTGCGTGACACGAGCCAGGCGGCACCGGCCCCGAAGAGCACGCCGCCCATGATGCCCAGGCCGCCCTCCCAGATCTTGAGCGCGTCCAGGGGATCAGCACCGGGACCGAAGTATCCGGCGGGGTCCGTGATGAGCACGTGGTAGGCGCGGGATCCGATGATGCCCGCGATCACGGCCCAGAACACGATGTCCCACAGGACGTCCGGGTCCTGGCCCCGGTCCTTCCAGCGGCGCATGGTGAGCCACACGGCCGCGGCTATGCCCAGCAGGATGCACAGGGCGTAGAAGTGGATGGTCAGGGGCCCGAGGGAGAAACTACTGATGTCCGGGGACGGAATTGCTGCGGCAACGACCGGCGGCATCAGCCGCGCCCGGACAGTTCGGCGGCCAGGCGACCCACGGCGTCGGGACCGCCCTCGCCCAGGGCGCGCACGAGCGCGGTGCCCACAATGACGCCGTCCGCGTACGCACCGATTTCCTCGACGTGAGCGCGGTTGGAAACACCCAGACCCACGCACACGTTCTGGGCGCCGGCTTCGCGTGCGCGCGCCACGACGTCCTCTGCGGCCGATGACACCTGGTCCCGCGCGCCGGTGACGCCCATGATGGACACGGCGTACACGAAACCGGAGGACGCCTTGACGGTCATGTCCATGCGCTCCCGAGTGGTGGACGGGGCCACCAGGAAGATCCGGTCCAAGCCGTATTTCTGGGAGGCCTCGAACCAGTCGTCGGCTTCATCGGGGATCAGGTCCGGGGTGATGATGCCCGCTCCCCCGGCCTCGAGCAGCCTGCGGGAAAATTCGTCCACGCCGGTTTGCAGCACGGGGTTCCAATAGGTCATCACCACGGGAACGGCGTCCGTGCGTTCGGAGACGGCCCTCACGACCGTGAAGGCATCCGCCACACGCACGCCGTTGGCCAGCGCCAGGGTGGTGGCGTCCTGGATGACGGTTCCGTCCATGACGGGATCCGAGTACGGGATCCCGATCTCAATGATGTCCGCGCCGTTTTGACCCAGGGCCACCGCCGCTTCGACCGATTCGGCCACGGTCGGGTAGCCGGCGGGCAGGTAGCCGACGAGCGCGGGGCGCCCCTCGGCCTTGCACCGGGCAATGCGTGCGACCAGTTTGGAGTCCGGGTTTCGGGTGAGGTTCCGGGGAAGGATACGTTCTGCCAGCCCGCCCACTCCGGGGCGGACGGTTTCGGGGGCGCTCATAGTTGTTCACCTTTCTGACCGACCTGCTCCTCATCGCTGTTCTCGGGAAGCAAATCAAACCATTCCGCGGCCGTCGCCACGTCTTTGTCGCCGCGCCCGGACAGGGACACCAGGATGATTTTCTCCGCTGCGGTCTCGGGGCCGAGTTCCTGGACCCAACGTGCCGCCAGCTCCCGCGCCCCGGCCAGGGCGTGCGATGACTCGATCGCGGGGATGATGCCCTCGGTGCGGGACAGCAGTTTGAAGGCATCCATGGCCTGGGTGTCCGTGATGGCCTCGTACTTCACTCGGCCGATCGCGTGCAGGTGCGCGTGTTCGGGCCCCACGGCCGGGTAGTCCAGACCCGCGGAAATCGAATGCGATTCAATGGTCTGCCCGTCCGTGTCCTGCATGAGGAACGTCTTGGCACCGTGCAGCACACCCGGGCGGCCGAGCGTGATGGTGGCCGCGTGACGTTCGGTGTCCACGCCCTCGCCGCCGGCCTCGTTGCCGTAGAGCTCGACCTCGGGGTCGTCCAGGAAACCGTGGAAAATACCGATCGCATTGGAACCACCGCCCACGCACGCCGTGACGGCGTCGGGCAATTGCCCGGTCTGCTCCAGGATCTGCGCCCGGGCCTCCTCACCGATCTGCTCGTGGAAGTAGCGGACCATGGTGGGGAACGGGTGCGGACCGGCTGCGGTGCCCAGCAAGTAGTGCGTGGTGTCCACGGAGGCCACCCAGTCGCGCAGGGCCTCGTTGATGGCGTCCTTCAACGTGGCCGAGCCGTGGGACACGGGCACGACCTCGGCACCGAGCAGTTGCATGCGGGCGACGTTCAGGGCCTGACGCCGTGTGTCCTCCTCACCCATGTACACGCAACATTCCATGCCGAACAGGGCCGCGGCGGTCGCGGTGGCCACGCCGTGCTGGCCGGCCCCGGTTTCGGCGATCAACCGGTTCTTCCCCATGCGCTTGGCGAGCAGGGCTTGGCCCAGGACGTTGTTGATCTTGTGCGACCCGGTGTGGTTGAGGTCCTCACGCTTCAGGAACACGCGGGCCCCGATGGCCTCGCCGAAGCGCTTGGCCTCGGTGAGCAAGGAGGGCCTGCCGGAGTAGTCGCGGGACAGCCGCTGGAACTCCTCGGCGAACTCGTCATCGGTGCGTGCCTTGTCGAAGACCTCGGTCAGCTCGTCCAGTGCGGCCACCAAGGATTCCGGCATCCACCGGCCCCCGAAGTCACCGAAGTACGGGCCCGGTGAGTTCTTCAGGGAACGCCCACCGGAGGCCGGCGCAGCGGCGTCGGCGGCGTCGAGCTGCTCCGCGGCGAACTCGGCCTGGGCGGCCGGTGGCTTATTCCCCGCCAGGAAGTCAACGCGCGCCGCCGCACCCACCTCCCGGAACCGGGCAATGGTGCGGGACGGGTCGTCGGACCTGACCAGTACCTCACCGGTCAGCACCGCATTGGCGCCGTGGCCGGCGTAGAGCTTGATCTGGTCCTCGCCGGACACACCGGATTCGGCAATGATCACGGCGTCCGTGGGGATCTGATCGGCCAGTCGACCGAAGGTGTCCACATCCACGTCCAAGGTCTTGAGATTGCGCGTATTCACACCGATGATCCGCGCCCCGACCGCAACGGCCCGCTGAATCTCCTCGGTGGTGTGCGTTTCGACCAGCGCGTGCATACCCAGCTCATGGGTCAGATCCAGGAACCGACGCAGCGTGGGGTCGTCGAGGGCCGCCACGATCAGCAGCACCATGTCCGCGCCGTGGGCCCGGGCCTCCCAGATCTGGTACTCGTCCACGGTGAAGTCCTTGCGCAACACCGGGATGGTAACGGCCTGGCGCACGGCATCCAGGTCGGTGAGCGAACCACCGAAGCGACGCTTCTCCGTGAGCACGGATATCGCGCTGGCACCGCCTCGTTCGTAGGCCGCAGCCAGTGCGGCGGGATCGGCGATGTCCGCCAGAGCGCCCTTGGACGGGCTCGAACGCTTGACCTCGGACAGCACCTGAACCGAGGCGGGTTCGCTACCGCGCAAGGCACGTTCGGCATCCAAGGCGGGCGCCTGGGTCCGGGCGGTGCGCTGCAGTTGCTGCAGACTGACCACCGCGCGGCGGGCTTCGAGGTCCTCGCGCACCCCCTCGATGATCTGGTCCAGCACCGTGTTGGTGCGTTGCTGCGTCATGGGATTCCTCACTTACGTCTGTTCCGCCATCGGGACGGTCACAACCCGCCCGTATGACGATGACCAGTTCCGTGCCGCTGGGAACTGGTCATGGTCTGGTGAACCGGCCGCGCGCGAGACGCGCACCGGCGCTGAGAGCACGTGGTTCAGTGGTTGAGCTTCTCGCTGCCCTTGCCGTGACCCATGCTCTTGAGCACGGCGCCCACGATGAGACCAACGACGATCAAACCGATTCCCACCACGGTGACGGGGGTCGATGCAATGGTGAAGCCCACGCAACCGACGATCACGCCGACCGCCATGATGCCGACGCAGGCCCACGCGGCAACGGTGTTGCCGTGACCGACGGCGCTCGTGTGGTCCAGGATGACTTGGTTGGTGTTCGACATGTGTGTCAACTCTCCCGTGCCGGTTGAGCCGCAGGGCTCATACAGTGATGGGCGCGCGTTCGAGCGCACCGGTGATTTCCTTGATCCCATTGTGCCATTACCGCGGTCCTTGATGGTTCAGCACCACGCGCAGGTTACTTGACCGGTCACGGCCCCCGCGTGGGGTCCTCGCCGCGTGTGAAAGCATCCCAGGCATCGATGTCGTCGGAGTGCGTGCTGGTCACGTTCTCATCCGCCGACGCCGCCTTGTTGCCGGCCAGGGCGTCGCGGTCGTAGCGCCGTCCCGCCTTCCGGCCCGCGTTACGGGCCACCAGCATGAGCCAGATGCCGCACAGGATCAGGGCGGCCGCGGCCGCCAGGGCCAACCAGGGGAAGGCGGTGACGGCATACTCGCCGCCGGTGCCCACGGCCCCGGTCTGAGTTCCCACCGCCCCGCGGGAGGCATTCTCCGGATCCGCCGTGACCGACAGCACTGCGAAGATCGCGCCGACCCCCGCCAGGGAAACCACGGCACCCACAATGGTGCGCAGCACCCGGCCCGCCAGGGTCGAAGCGACCGCGGCCGCTCCCGCCACGAGACCCAGTGCCGTCACGGCCGGGGCGGCGTCGGAACCGGCGACGTCCACGGTGAGCGGCTGCAGGGTGGTCTCGACCGTGGCGTGGATCCACGTGGCTGCGGAGGCTGCGAACAGACCGATCGCGCACACGAGGGTGGCCAGAACCGCAGGAGCCGTACGACGCAACACGGTGGTCCTTTCTACTGCTGTTGGTGGCGGAAACTCAGCGCGAAAGATCGCGGAGGGACTCGGCCACCAGGGCCGCGCGCAGGGGCGCCGTGGCCTTGTTGAGTGACTCGAGGGCTTCCGTTTCGGGGTCCGAGTCAGCCACGATACCGCCGCCCGCCTGGACGTAGGCCGTGTCGTTGATCAAGAGCGCGGTGCGAATGGCTATGGCCATGTCCATGTTTCCGGCGAAATCCATGTATCCGACCACACCTCCGTAGACGGCGCGACGCAGGGGTTCGTACTCGTCCAGCAGCTGCAGCGCCCGGGGTTTGGGTGCCCCGGACAGCGTGCCCGCCGGGAAGGTCGCGGCCAGTACGTCGTACGCGGACACGCCCTCGCGCATCCTGGCCACCACCGTGGAGCACAAATGCATGATGTGACTGAAACGTTCGATTTCCATGAACTCGCTCACGTCCACGGAACCGGGCACGGACACCTTGGAGAGGTCGTTGCGGGCCAGATCCACGAGCATGAGGTGCTCCGCGCGTTCCTTCTCGTCCGCGAGCAGATCGTGGCCCAGCGCCAAATCCTCCTCCACGGTGGCCCCGCGCGGACGCGAACCCGCGATCGGGTGCGTCATGGCCTGCCGTCCGGTCACGGTGACCAGGGCTTCCGGTGAGGAACCCACAATGGAGTACGGCCGCCCGTCCGCGTCCTCGAAGGCGTACAGGTACATGTACGGGCTGGGATTGATCCGGCGCAGCGTCCGATAGACGTCCAGCGCGTCGGCGCGGCACTCGGCCTCGAAACGGCGGGAGACGACCACCTGGAAGATGTCGCCGTCCACAATCGCCGTCTTGGCGCGGTTGATCGCTTCGATGAACAGCGCGCGGTCCCACGACTGACGGGCCGCACCCTCGACGTCCGTGATGTCCTGGGCGTGGGGGTCCATGACCGAGACCGTAGAACGTTCGAGCGGGGTCGCCAACCGGGTGACCATGTCACGCAGGCGGGAGACGGCGTCGTGGTAGGCGGCGTCCACGTTGTCATCGGTGCCGTTGACGTTGACCGCGTTGGCGACCAGCATCACGGTGCCCTCGGCGCTGTCGTGCACGGCCATGTCCGCGACCAGATTCATGGCCAGCTCGGGCATGCGCAAGTCGTCCTCGGGCGGGTGGGGCAGTCTCTCCCACCGGCGTACGGCCTCCCAGCCCACGAAGCCGACCATGCCCGATGTCAGGGGGGGCACGCCCTCGAAGGGTTCGGTGTGCAATAAATCCATGGTGGCGCGCAGCGCCTGCAACGGGTCACCGTCCACGGGTGCGCCGGCCGGGGCCTCCCCCAGCCAGTGGGCCTGGCCGTCCTGGGCGGTGAGGGTGGCGAACGATCGGGCCCCCACGAAGGAGTACCGCGACCACACGCCGCCCTCGGCGGCGGATTCCAGTAGGAACGTGCCCGGTGCGGGCTTGCCACCGCGCACCACGAGCGAGCGGTACAGACCAATGGGTGTCATGGAGTCCGCGAGCACGGTGGTGCGCACGGGGATCACACGGCGCGTTGTCGCGTACTCGCGGAACTCCTGCAGGGTGGGGGTGATGGTGCCGAGTTGTTGCATTTAAACCGCCTGTTGAGCGTTCAGGTCTCGATCGTCGAAGCACGTGCGTGTTCCGGTGTGGCACGCGGCGCCCGACTGATCGACCTTGACGAGCAGTGCATCACCGTCGCAGTCGAGGCTGACGGAATGCACCCGTTGGATGTGGCCGGAGGTATCACCCTTGCGCCAGTACTCCTGGCGCGACCGGGACCAATAGGTCGCCCGGCCTTCGGTGAGGGTGCGGTGCAGGGCTTCGTCGTTCATCCAACCGAGCATGAGGACCTCACCCGTGTCGAACTGTTGGACCACAGCGGCCACCAGTCCGGACGCATCCCGTTTGAGACGGTTCGCGACCTCGGGGTCCAGGTGACTGTCGAAAAATTCTCGGGGCGTGTTTTCCACGGCGTTCACCTCTTCCGTTCGCATCAGCGCACCTCGTATCCGGCTGCGCGCAGGGCGTCCTTGACTTCGGCGATCGCACCCACGGGACCGAAATGGAAGACCGAGGCGGCCAGAACGGCGTCGGCCCCGGCTGCCACGGCGGGCGGGAAGTGCTCGGGGGCCCCGGCGCCGCCCGAGGCGATCAACGGCACCGACACGCGGTCGCGCACCGCGCGGATCATGTCGAGGTCGAAACCCTCGCGCGTGCCGTCCGCGTCCATGGAATTGAGCAGGATCTCCCCCACTCCGCGTTCCTCGGCCTCCCGGCACCAGTCCAGGGCGTCGATACCGGTGAGCTGGCGGCCACCGTGCGTGGTGACCTCGAAGCCCGACGGCGTGTTGGCCGTCCGTTTGGCGTCGCACGAGAGCACGAGCACCTGATTGCCGAAGCGATTGGTGATCTCGTTGATGACCTCGGGCCGGGCGATCGCGGCGGTGTTGATCGACGCCTTGTCCGCACCGGTGCGGAGGAGACGGTCGACGTCATCCGCGGTGCGCACGCCGCCCCCCACGGTCAGCGGGATGAACACCTGTTCCGCGGTGCGGGACACCACGTCGAACATGGTGACCCGGTCGCTCGAGGACGCCGTGACGTCCAGGAAGGTGAGCTCATCGGCACCGGCCAGGTTGTACCGGGCGGCCAGTTCCACCGGGTCACCGGCGTCGCGCAGGTTCTCGAAGTTCACGCCCTTGACCACGCGACCCGCGTCAACATCGAGACACGGGATCACTCGTACGGCCACACCCATAGTGCTGTCCTAACTACTTGCTGAAACGGTGACCGAACCCTAGATCCGGGCTGCCTGAATGGGCGAGACCAGAATGGCTCGGGCTCCCGCCTGGTAGAGGGCGTCCATGATCTTATTGGTGTCGCTCTTGCGCACCATGACCCGCACTGCCACCGAACCATCACGTCCCAGCGGGGAAATGGTGGGGCTCTGCATCCCCGGGGTGATCTGCGTGGCGGCATCCAGGAAATCCTCGGAGATGTCGTAGTCCATCATCACGTACTGCCGGGCCACGAGTACGCCGCGCAACCGACGGCGCAGCACCTCAAGACCCTCGGGCTCCCCCTGATCCTGACGGCGGATCAGCAGGGCCTCGGAGCGCATGATCGGCTGGTCGAAGATGTCCAGGCCGGCGGCACGCAGCGTGTTGCCGGTCTCCACGACGTCCGCAATTGCATCCGCCACACCCAGGCGGATGGATGACTCCACGGCCCCGTCCAAGCGCACGACCTCGGCGTTGACGCCCTGGTCCTCGAGGTACTTGCTCAGGAGCAGTTCGTAGCTGGTGGCCACGCGCTTGCCCTCAAGTTCCTTGACGGAATCGAACTGACCCGTGGGACCGGCCAGGTGAAAGGTCGAGCGGGCGAAGTCCAGGCCCAGGTCCTCCAGGGCCTCGGCCCCGGAATCGAGCAACAGGTCGCGGCCGGTGATCCCCAGGTCCAGGGTGCCGCCGCCCACGTAAATGGCGATGTCCCGCGGCCGCAGGTAGAAGAATTCGACGTTGTTGTCGTTGTCGACCAACACCAGGTCGCGGCTGCTGCGCCGTTGCCGGTAACCGGCTTCGGTGAGCATGGTGATGGCAGCTTCGGACAGCGCGCCCTTATTGGGCACGGCAACTCGCAGCATGGGGTTCCTTTCCAAAAGGCGTGGAATGGGGTGGGCCGTGACCGGCCGCGGATCACAGGTACTTGTAGACGTCTTCCAGACGCAGACCCTTGGCCACCATCATGACCTGCAGGTGGTACAGCAACTGCGAGATTTCCTCGGCCGCCTGGTCATCGGTTTCGTATTCGCACGCCATCCAGACTTCGGCGGCCTCTTCTACAACCTTCTTGCCGATGCCGTGGACTCCCGAGTCCAATTCTTTGACGGTTCCGGAACCCTCCGGACGATCAGCGGCTTTTTGGGTGATTTCGGCAAACAGGGCTTCGAAGGTCTTCACCCCTTTAGGGTAATGGGTTCGCGCCCTATCGGTTGAACCGCGGTGGCCTCGGGGTCTCAGACCCCCAGCCCGCGCAGCGTCAGAGCGGTGCGCACGGCGGCCTCGGCGGCCTCGTACCCCTTGTCCTCGTTGGAGCCCTCCAGCCCCGCCCGGTCCAGGCCCTGTTCCTCGGTGTCGCACGTGAGGACACCGAAACCCACCGGCTTACCGCTCACCACGGAGACGTCGGTCAATCCCGTGGTGGCGGCGGAGCACACGTAGTCGAAGTGCGGGGTGCCACCGCGGATGACCACGCCCAGGGCCACCACGGCGTCTGCCCGCTCCGCCACACGACGCGCGGCCACCGGCAGCTCGAAACTTCCCGGCACGCGCACTTCGATCACATTGCCCACGCGGGCGTCCCGGAGGGCGCGCCGGGCACCGTCCAGCAGTCCGGCCATGATCGTGTCGTGCCAGCTGGCCGCGACGACCGCGACCGTGAGTTCGGTTCCGTCGAGTTCGCCGGCATGGGTGACGGGGGCGCCGTGTCCGCTCATGATTGTTCTCCTGTGCTGTGATTCGGGGTGCTGTGCTGTTGGGTGCTGAGTGTCGGGGTGCCGAAGTCGCTCGAGGTGAGCTCGGTCAGGCGGTGATTCATCCGGTCGCGCTTGGTGAGCAGGTACCGGAGGTTTTCTTCCCGGGGTGGTACCTCGTGGGCGACAACGGCCGCCACGGTGATCCCCAGGTCTTCCAGCTTGCGGACCTTGTCCGGGTTGTTGGTCAACAGCCGGATGCGCGTCAATCCCATTTCCTTGAGGATCCGCGCGGCGGCGCTGTAGTCGCGGGCCTCGGCGGGCAGGCCGAGCATCGTATTGGCCTCGACCGTGTCCGCCCCGCCGTCCTGGAGTTTGTAGGCGCGCAGTTTATTGATCAGGCCGATGCCACGCCCCTCGTGGTTGCGCAGGTACAGTACGGTTCCGCCGTGGTTGGCGATCCGTTCCAGGGCCAGGTGCAGTTGGGGTCCGCAGTCGCAGCGCCACGAGCCGAACACGTCTCCGGTGATGCATTCGGAATGCAATCGCACCAGGGGCGGCTTGGCAGCTTCCTCCGCGGTCGTGGGCGCAGCACTCAGGGACACGTGTTCGGCCGCTGCCCTGCCGCTGGGTTCTGGGACCAGCCAACCCATCACGGAGAACGTACCGAATTCGGTGGGGACGCTCACCGCTTCGGAGTGATCCAGTGTTTCGGGGGTCGCACTCATGCGGACAGGTCCCCCCTGTCCGCAGGGGCCTGCGCCGACGACGCCGCGGCCTCACCCACCGCACGCTGGTCCAGGTGCGCCACGAGGTCCTCGATGCTGATCAGCAATAGACCGTGCCGGTCCGCGAACTCGCGCAACGCGGGCGCGCGCAGCAGTTCTCCCTGGTCATCCACGATTTCCGCAATGGCTCCCACCGGCTCACATCCGGCCAGGCGAGCCAGGTCCACGGAAGCCTCCGTGTGACCGCGACGCACACGCACGCCGCCGTCCACGGCGCGCAGCGGCAGGATGTGACCGGGGCGGGTCAGCTCGGCCGGCCCGGTGCCGGGATCGGCCAATAAACGTGCGGTCAGGGCGCGATCTGCCGCGCTGATGCCCGTACTCACGCCCGCGCGGGCATCACACGTCACCGTGTAGGCGGTGCCCTTGGCGTCCTCGTTGTGCGCGGTCATGGGCGGTAGGGCCAGGGCATCGGCTCGTTCGTGCGGCATGGGGATGCACACGACCCCTGAACTGTGGCGAATGGTGAACCCCATGAGCTGTTGAGTGGCGTGCTGGGCGGCGAACACCAGGTCACCTTCGTTCTCGCGGTCCTCGTCGTCCACGACCACCACGGCGCGGCCCGCGGCAATCGCGGAGATCGCAGCGGGCACGGGGTCCAGGCGCACCGTGGCCGGCGCCGCAGGTGCCGCGTACGCGGCCAGGCGCTCGGCGTACTTGGCGAGCACGTCCACTTCGAGGTTCACGGTGGACCCCTCGGTGCGGCGCCCGAGCGTGGTGGCGCGCAGCGTCTCGGGAATCAAACCCACCTCGAACCACGCGGGTGACTCCGCGGCGGGATTGACGGCGGTCACGGTCAGGGACACACCGTCCACGGCAATGGAGCCCTTCACGGCGATGTACTTGGCCAGCTCGGTGGGCACCTGGATGCGCACGGTGTGCCACCCGGTGTGCGCCACGCGAGACACCACCGTGCCCACACCGTCCACGTGGCCCTGCACCACATGGCCGTCCAGTCGGTCACCGGCCGCGGTGCAGCGTTCCAGGTTGACGCTTTCGCCTTCCGACAGGGCACCCAGCGTGGTCAGCCGCAGGGTCTCACCCATGACGTCCGCGGTGAACCGGCCGGTTCCGGCCTCGGGTGCGGGCACGGCCGTGAGGCACACCCCGTTGACCGCCAACGACCCACCGTGCGGCAGATCGGCAATGATCTGACCGGCGGCCACGTGCAGCCGAGCGGCGTCCTCGGCGAGTCGTTCAATCCGCTCCACCGTGGCCTGCGCCGCGACAATTCCGGTAAACATGTGCTGCTCCTTCGTGCTGAACTACTGAAAAGCCGAGACCGGTGCGGGTCGTAAATGCCACGCGACGTCTTCTCCCAGGGTGCGCACCGGAGGTCCGGCCACGGGATCGGAACGCCAGCGAGCGGCGTCGGCGAGGGTCTGTGTGGGCGCGGGAGCCAGCGACGGTTTGCCGGCGCCCAGGATCAGGGGGGCTTGGTAGAGCCACAGTTCGTCCACGAGGTCCGCGGCGAGGAATGCTGCGCTGACCGTGGGGCCGCCCTCGACCAGAACGTGCGTGACACCCAACGCGCCCAACCGGGCCAGGGCGTGGCCGGGGTCGTGGGTGTCGAGCCACACGAACCGGCCGTCGGTGGCTGGTTCGCTGCCGCCGGGGGTTCCCACACCGCGCCGGACCCGCGCGTCATGGGCCACCGGGGTGCGGGACATGACCGCTCGCAAGGGCTGGTGATCGAACGGGGTTCCGTCACCGGCGCGGGCCGTCAAGGTGGGGTTGTCCGTACGAGCGGTGGCGCCGCCCACAAGGATCGCATCCACCCGGGCGCGGATCGAATGTCCCGCCTGACGGGCGCACGCACCGGTAATCCATTGACTGGTTCCGTCCGGGGCGGCCACCTTGCCGTCCAGGGACTGGGCGATCTTGAGCGTCACGAACGGCCGGTTGCGGGCCTGCGCCATGAACCAGCGGTCGTTGAGGTCGGTGGCCTGCTCGGACATGAGACCGTGGCGCACCGAGACACCGTGATCGGCGAGGAACGTTCCTCCCCCGCTGGCGGCATCCGTTCCGTCGTGAACCGCAAAGATGACGCGTTGGATGCCGGCATTCAGGATCGCCCGCGAGCACGGCCCGGTGCGTCCCGTGTGGTTGCATGGTTCCAAGGTGATCACCATGGTCACATCCGTGAGGTCTGTGCCGGCCTGGTGTGCGCGGGCGAGCACATCTGCTTCGGCGTGGGGGGTTCCCGCCCCGCGATGATGTCCCACATGCAGGATCCGGCCGTCAGGGCTGAGCAGAGCGGCACCCACCACCGGGTTGGTGCCTCGCACGCCCAGGGTCGCGGCGTTCAAGGCGGCAGCCATGGCGTCTCGTTCGGCGGGCGAGAAGTCATGGTGTGCGGCGGGCTGCGGGGCGGAGGTCACTTGGGGACGTCACCCATTTTCAGGTGCAGGTCCGGGAACCCCGTCTCCACGATGGCGCGTTTGCGTTGGTTGGAGTTCACCCGCCACCACACGAAGAAGCCGGCCAGGGTGAACGCTCCGTAAAAGACGTACATCAGACCCGAAGCGTAATAACCGGCGGAGAACAGCAGCGGGACACCCACGAGGTCCACGGCCACCCAGATCAACCAGAACTCAACCCAGCCCTTGGCCATACCGTAGGTGGCCAGCAGGGAGCCCATGAAGATCCAGGCGTCCGCCCAGACCGGTTCGTAGGAACCCAGAGCCCGGAAAACAGGGGTCAGGAGTGCGGTGCCGAACACCAGGGCGACGATCAGCAGGATGCGTTCCTTACCCGTGGCCCAGCGAGGCGTCACCGCAGCCTGGCTATTCCCTCGTGAACGCCGCCACTGCACCCAGCCGTAGACGGACACGGCGACGAACATGACCTGACGGCCGGCCTGACCCAGTAAATTGACCGGGTTGGGGGTGTCGAACACCGCTCCCAGGAACACGGTCAACAGGATGAGGTTGCCGATGATACCCACCGGCCACGCCCAGATCTTGCGGCGCATCCCGCCGAGTGCGGACAGCAGACCGAACACATTGCCCAGGACTTCACGCCACAGGATGAAACCGTCGCCCACCTGTAGTTGCGCATCGAACAACCAGCGCAAAACGTCCACGGAACTTCCTCTCGCCCTCAAACCTTGTGGCTCCGGGGCGGGGACGACGGTCGTTGCTCACATGACGAGCACCACAACGGCACCCCCGATCTGAGGGCACCGAGCCGACATCCACGTGTTGCCTACCATCCAGACTGTGACTGTCGGTACCGGAATTTCACCGGTTCGGCCGATTCAGCACCGCCGCGTGACTCTGTGCGGCAGGCGTTCCTCGGTTCGCGGACTGTAACCGCCGGTTCGGACTTACACCGACCCCGGAACACGTTGTGCTCAGAATTATGCCACGGCGTGCGCGTCCCGTACGAAAGTTCGCATGCGCACGCGCGGCACCGCATCACCCACGAGGCGTGTGACCGCCGCGGGGGTGCGTCGTTCACGCGTTCCGATGGGCCCGCGCGGTTTCGCGCAACGCGTCGATCGCGGCGCCCGGATCGTCCTTGCCGTACACCGCGGAGCCGGCGACGAACGTGTCCGCTCCGGCCTCCGCCGCGCGCACGATGGTCTCCTCCGTGACCCCGCCGTCCACCTGCAGGGCCACCGTGCCCCCGTACGCCTTCACGGCGTTGGCCGCACGCCGCAGCTTGGGAAGCGTCACGTCCAGGAACTTCTGACCGCCGAAGCCAGGCTCGACCGTCATGATCAGCAGCATGTCCAGCTCGGGCAGCAGATCCAGATACGACTCGATGGGTGTGGCCGGACGCACCGCCAGACCGGCTTTGGCGCCGGCCGCCCGCAGTTCACGGGCCAGCTTGATGGGGGCGGTGGCGGCCTCCGCGTGGAACGTGACCGAGGCGCAGCCGGCCTGCGCATACGCGGGTGCCCAGCGGTCGGGATCCTCGATCATCAGGTGCATGTCCAGCGGAACGGGGCTGACCTTCTGCAAACTTTCCACCACGGGCAACCCCAGTGTCAGATTCGGGACGAAGTGGTTGTCCATCACGTCCACGTGGGCGGCATCGGCGTTCGAGATCCGCTGCAGCTCATCGGCCAGGTGAGCGAAGTCAGCGGACAGGATGGACGGGTGGATGGCGCAGCGGCTCATGGTGTCTCCAGGGGTGGTGGTCAGGCGGTCTTACGTATCGCGATCATGAACATCGCATCGGTTCCGTGCACGTGGGGCCACAGTTGCACGCTGGTGCCGCCATCGGGCCATTCGAGATCGGCGCGACGGTCACCCTCGAGTGCATCCGGCAGGGCGGCGCGACGGGCGTATTCGTTGGTGTCCAGAATCTCGGTGTCCTCGCGGGCTGTGACGATGTCCGAAACCACATCCAGAGTTTCTGCGGTGTGCGGCGAGCAGGTCGCGTACAGCACCACACCGCCGCGGCGGGTGGAGTCCAGGGCGGCGCTCAGGAGCTCACGCTGCAGCGAGCCCAGATCGGCCACGTCCGCGGGTGTGCGGCGCCACCGGGCCTCCGGACGACGCCGCAGCGCCCCCAGTCCCGTACAGGGCACGTCCACGAGCACTCTGTCGAACCCACCCGGCATCTCCGCGGGGATGTCACGACCGTCGCCCACGCGCAGGGTCCAGGCGCGGTCCGGAACGGCAGCGAGGGCTTGTTCAACGAGGTCCGCGCGGTGATCGCTGACCTCGTTGGCGTACAGTCGAGCATCCTGCCGGTCTGCCAGGGCGGCCAGCAGGGCGGCTTTACCACCGGGGCCGGCGCAGAAGTCCGCCCACTTCCCGTGGTCATCCGCCACCGGCACGTCGGCCATGACTCGGGCCACCAGTTGGGACCCGGCGTCCTGGACGCGAACGGTGCCGTCACGGGTTCCGGGAATCCGGTGCACGTCTCCGCCGGCGCTCTCGGCGCTGTCCGCCACCAGTGTTCCGGGCGTGGCGCCCGCGTCCAGGGCTGCGGCCAAACTGCCCAGCCCCGGAAGCGCCACCAGGTGCACCCGCGCAGGCGCGTTGTTGGTCTCCAGGAGGTCTGCAATCTCTTCCGGGGAGCGTCCACTCATGCGCAGTGCACGACGCAGCGCACGAACTTCCCACGCCGGGTGCGAGTACCGGACACCCAGTTTGCGCAGGTCATCGGGCTCCGCGGCTTCGAGTTGATCCAGCCATTCGTCGGTGCTCTGGCGGGCGACCTTGCGGAGCACGGCGTTGACGAGCCCGGCGGGGCCCTGACCGATCTCGCCCCGCACCAGACCCACCGTTGCGTCAAGGGCAGCGTGATCCGGCACGCGCATTGCGAGCAGCTGATGGACACCGAGCCGCAGCGCGTCCAGAACCTGCGGGTCGAGGTCCTTGAGGGAGCGGTCCACACAGTGTCCGAGGACGGCATCCCATGTTCCCTGGCGGCGCATGGCACCGTAGGCCAGTTCGGTGGCAAAGGCGGCGTCGCGTTTGTCCAACCGGTTCCTGCGCACCAATTGGGGCAGCACCAGGTTGCCGTAGGCGTCCTCACCGTTGACCGCGCGCAACGCCTGATAGGCCGTCAAGCGCGCGGGGTCCGACGAGCGACGTCGTTGACCCGGAGCCTGCGCCGAGAACGGGCGATCTTTCTGTGCGCGCCGGTTGCGCTCATGTCCCTTGGCGTTGCGGTAACCGCGCTCGCTCATCCGAAGACCACCTGTTCACTGCGTTGCTGACCGCGCGCCCAGTCGAGGGCGGCCATGGGTTTCTTGCCGGAGGGCTGCAC
>NZ_JAUNPE010000347.1 GCF_030536815.1 Kocuria sp. | reverse complement strand
ACCAACCCCGCGCGACACCCGGTGTGGTGTGAGGGAAAAGCGTCTCGCACGCCATATTTCTGCGGCTTCCTCCCCTCAGACTCCGCCGTTGATTCTTCAATTGCCCAAGTCCGCCCGGTAGTGTGACGTGCATTACATACGCGATAACTCGCCGGTCTGCGGCGGCGGCATCCACCTTTGGAGGAACCATGGCCAACAACGTGTACAACATCACCGAAATCGTCGGCACCTCGCCGGAAGGCAGCGACGCCGCCATCACAAACGCGCTGGCTGAGGCCGCCAAGTCACTGCGGAACCTGGATTGGTTTGAGGTTCAGTCCGTCCGCGGGCACATCAAGGACGGCAAAGTCGCAGATTGGCAGGTCACCATCAAGGTGGGTTTCCGTCACGAGAGTTGAGTTCAGCTCTCCCCTGCAGCCGGCCACGGCCCACACGCTGAGGCGGCCCACGTAGGACACTTCGGCCAGCGCGGTACGAGCGTCACCCAGTACCTCGTAGAGTGCTCCCACCTGGTTGGTATCCAACTTATTGGCGGCGACAAACGGAGAAAGTTTGGCGCGATGCAGGACTTCATCCGACCAGGCATTGCCGATCCCCGCCATGGTCGTCTGGTCCGTGAGGACGGTCTTCAACCGTGAGGACGTTGCGCTGAGCATCTCAGCGAAGTTGTCCAAGGACACGGCGTCGACTTCCGGGCCCAATCGCTGGACCCGTTCACAAGATTCCGGGTCGTCGGTGATCCACAGGGCCATGCCCTTACGTTTGCCCTGCTCCGTGAAATCCAGGCGAGCGCCGTCGTCGAAATTCAACCTGATGGCCAACGGGCCGGTCCTGGCCGGGGGTCTTTCGCCAACGTCGCTTGCCCCGAGTTTGAGCCAACCAGCCAGGGCGAGATGAACGACCGCGTAACGTCCGGAGGCAATGCCCCACCAGGCGCTCCCTGAGTTGATCGACGGCTGCATCCAGCTCGGGCAGTTCAGGCATGACTTCATTCTTCCCCTAGTGTGCGCCCGGCTGGTGATGCGCGACGTCGTGGAGCCCTAACCACCGCGCCACAGTTTGCAGGTGCTGCTGGAGGGCGGAAAAGGCCTCGGGCGGGGCGTCGGGTTCCCAGGTACACCGCTTCACCAGAAGTCGCCCGGTCGCCCGGTCCGCTTTCAAATCCACCCGGGCCACCAACGTGTCCCCGAAGAGGAACGGCAACACGTAATAGCCATGGATGCGCTGGTGGGCCGGGGTGTAGATCTCCAGGCGATAGCGCATGCCGAACAATGCTTCGGTGCGTTCCCGCTGCCAGATCAGTGAATCGAAGGGGCTGAGGAGGGCTTCTACGTGAGCCTTCCGGGGAATGCGAGCCGAGGTGTCCAGGTACACGCGATCCGACCAGCCGGGGACCGTCACGATCTCCAAGTCTCCGGAGGCCACCAAGGATGCCAGGGCGCGGTTGGTGTCGGCCGCCCCCAGCCGGAAGTAATCACGGAGGCACCGGGCCGTCCCGATGCCGTGGGCGCGTGCGGCG
>NZ_JAUNPE010000346.1 GCF_030536815.1 Kocuria sp. | reverse complement strand
TGCCCACCGCCGACTACTGGTACCCCGCCAACTCGCAGCAGAGTTTCGCCGACCCGCGCTCACCCGAGACGGTCACGCCGGAGTGGAGCCGACACAACGGGTCGTTCGATTCGAGTTTCGACGATTACGACGCTGCGCCGTCACCTGCCGTGAGCCCCTCGACCACCGCGGGCGGGTCGCCCAGCGCTTCCCCGAGCACCGGGGCGTCGAACACGCCCGGTGCGGCGCCGTCGAACTCCGCACGTGACCGGTCCGGGTTCGTCACGGCGTGGAGCTCCCAGGAGGCTTGCGCATCCGCACCCGGCAATCGACCGTGTCTGTTCGTGGCCGGTGAGCCCGTCAGCTCCCAGGACAGCGCGGACATGCGCTACTGGCGCGAACAGTGGAACTCCGCCTACGACGATGCCATGACCAACGACCCGTGGAATCACTCGGGCAACTGAGCTGGTGAGATCCGGCTGAGTTCAACTGACACTGACCAACACACGCGGGCCCGTACCTCCAGGTGAGGTGCGGGCCCGCGTTTTCGGTGTGCGGAGTCAGGCCATACGCTGGTTCTCGTGAGCCCTTCCCACATCCTTAGAGCCCGCATTGCGGTGTCGTTGTTGTTCATGACCAACGGCGCGATCTACGCGAACCTGCTGCCGCGGCTCCCCGAGATCAAGGACATGTTCGAACTGTCCAACGCCATGTACGGGCTGGTGCTGATTGCCCTACCCATTGGCGGTGTGGTGGCGGGGCCGCTGCCCGCGCCGATCATTCGGCGCTTCGGAACGGCGCCCGCCGCGGCGGTCGGTTCGGTGCTGTTGGCCGGCGCCGTGTTCTTTGCCGGGTCCATTCCCCACGTGGCCGTGTTCTTCGTGGGGCTGCTCCTCGCCGGCGCACTGGACGCGGTGGTCGATACCGCCCAGAACGCTCAGGGGCTGCGAGTGCAACGGCTGGCGGGGGTTTCAATGATCAACTCGATGCACGCGTTGTGGAGTGTGGGTGCCGTGCTGGGCGGTCTCATGGGCACCGCGGCGATCGCCCTGCACATGCCTCTGCCGATCCACCTGGGATTGAGCGGCGTCTTGTTCGCGGCGATAGCACTGGGGGCCATGCGTTTTTCGCTCCCGGACAGCCATGAAGTTCCCGCGGAGGTTATGACGGACACCGCCGGTGTCCCCATCATTCCGGCGGGCGCGGGTAAGGCGCTGCTGACCCTCGTGCCCTTCGCGGTGATTGCAATGTCCGGGGTGCTCGTCGAGGACATCGGCAACAACTGGGCCGCCGTGTATCTCCGGGACACCCTGGGCGCCGCGGCCACCGTGATGGGTTTCGGGTACGTGGTCATGGTGAGCGCGCAGTTCATCGGTCGTCTGCTGGGCGACCGGATGATCAACGCCTTTGGGGAAGTGAACATCACGCGTTTCGGCGGCGCCCTGATCTTCCTGGGTATGGGCACCGTGATTCTCGCCGTCAACGTCCCCATGGCCCTGGTGGGCTTCGGCCTGGCCGGATTCGGTTGCGCGACCCTGGTGC
>NZ_JAUNPE010000345.1 GCF_030536815.1 Kocuria sp. | reverse complement strand
GCGGCGTTGAGGGTCTGGGATGAGGTCACGTTGATGGCCGGGTAGGCAAAGCCCTTTTCCTTGGCCCGGTCAATCATCTCGGCGTAAACGTCAGGGGTTGCGATGGGCATGAAGTGCTCCTTCTACTGGATTCCCGATGCACGGTTGAGCCGTGGCCTGTGGGCCTGGTCTCAAGTCTAGTGGACGGGCGATTCACACTGTCGTGGGAGTCACTGGGAAATCACTTCTGCCAGCGTGATCCGGTCCATGGATTCGCTCCCGGTCATCGAGGTCCAGAAACGGCACACCTGGTTCTCCGCTGTCCGAACCAGCAGGCTGTCCTTCTTGGGCTTTAACAGATCTTCCTCTTCCCCGCGCAGCACACGGTCGAACAGCGCCTGGGCATCTTGGTGTGCCAGCGGGTTCGAGCGGCGAATCCGGTAGTTCAAGTTGCTGCTCCGGAAATCGGCTTCGACGATGACCACGAACTGGCTCACGGGGTTCCCCTTTGATCGATGTTCTTGTACAACGATCATCCGCTGGCACTGTGGGTCAGCACATCCGCCGCGGGGCTGAAGTTCCGCGGCTACGACTCGTTTGCCGCCAGTCTGCGCCCCGCATAGAACTTGGTGCCGTAAACGATCGCGAAGAGCATGGCCAACAGCAGGCCGATGCTTGCGAGGGGCACCACGTCGATGGGCAGGGTGTAGGCCATGATCACACGAGCCCCCGCGTCCAGGATGAAGGCGAGCCCCCAGGCGAGGGTCATGATGCGGAAGACTTTCCGGAAGAACGGGTTGGTGTTCCAGTCCTGTTCCCACTGTGCAGCGGCGTCGGTCGGCATCACGGCGATGGTGGCTTGGAACAAGACGGGGCGTTGGCCGGCCAGTGAGATCAAGATCCAGAAGCCGATGAGCGCGGTGAGCCAGCTTTCGCGTGCCAGGAGAAGCCGCGGGTCGGCGCTGAACATTCCTACGGCCGTTCCGATGGCCAGGATACTGAGTGTGAAGACACCCAGTCGGTCGATTCGGCGGGAGCGGGCGGTGGTGACGGCGATGCGCACCAGCGGCCCCACGGCACCGAGCATGAGGGCCAACCACGGATCAGCGCCCGCCAACCGCAACCCGTAGTAGATGGCGAAAGGTAGAACCAGATCGATACCGATCATCCCGACCACGGCTCTCTTGCGGTGATCCGGGGGCGGCTTGGCCGGAACGGGCGGAGCCGGATCGAGGGTCGGTGATTGACGCTCTACCGGCGGGGGTTTCGCAACGCGTTTCATGATGGGTCCTCGGTTCGCTGAGTAGCTGTCGCAAGCTCCACCACGGACAGGAGTTCGCGGGTATATGCGGCCAGGTCGAAGGATGGATCAACGACCAACCGCCCGGATGCGGTGTCGATTGCGCTCCTGATGATGATGGCCAGGTGGTGCGCGTCGAACGTCCGGAAGTCCCCGCTGTCCTGCCCCTCTCGCAAGAGCTGCTCGAGGTGAGCAAGCACCGGGTCTTCGCCCTGCGGAGCAAAACTGTGGGTGCCGTCCGC
>NZ_JAUNPE010000344.1 GCF_030536815.1 Kocuria sp. | reverse complement strand
GGGGGTGTCAGATGGTCTGTGTAAGCGAGGGGTCTCCCACCTGAAGGAGATTGACTATGGCTATGACCAAGCCGAAGAAGAGCGACGAGCCCGGGCAGGAGCCTGAAGCGCGTCAGTTGCGTCGTGAGTTCTTCGACGACGAGATGCTCGACAAGCTGATGGCCGCCACCGACGAGCGGGGCCTGTCGCTGACGGGTGAGGGCGGATTCCTGCCCGAGATGATCAAGGCAGTCCTCGAGCGGGGCATGCAGGCCGAGCTGACCGACCACCTCGGGTATGAGAAGGGCGACCCGGGTGGGAACGGCTCGGGCAACTCGCGCAACGGCACGACCCCGAAGACGGTCGGGACCGAGGTCGGGGACGTCGGCTTGGACCGGCCGAGGGATCGTAACTCCACCTTCGCGTCGTCGTTGGTGCCCAAGGGCGCAAGGCGTCTGGGTGGACTGGAGGACATGATCATCTCGCTGTACGCGGGCGGGATGACCATCCGCGACATCCAGCATCATCTGGCTGCGACGCTGGGCACTGAGCTGTCCCACGAGACGATCAGCAACGTGACCGACGCCGTGGCCGAGGAGGTCACCGCGTGGCAGACGCGGCCGTTGGAGGCGTTCTACCCGGTGATCTACCTCGACGCGCTGGTGGTGAAGATCCGTGACGGCGCGCACGTGGCCAACCGGGCTGCGCACATCGCTGTCGGCGTGGACCTGGATGGCGTCAAGCACGTCTTGGGCATCTGGGTCCAAGCCGTCGAGGGCGCGAAGTTCTGGGCCTCGGTGTGCGCGGAGCTGGCCAACCGCGGCGTCAAGGACGTGCTGATCGTCTGCTGCGACGGTCTGACCGGCTTCCCCGAGGCGATCGAGGCGACCTGGACCCGCGCGATGGTCCAAACGTGCGTCGTGCACCTGATCCGGGCCTCGATGCGGTTCGTCTCCTACACCGACCGCAAGGCCGTCGCGGCGATGCTGCGTCCGATCTACACCGCCGCGAACGAGGACGCGGCGTTGATGGCGCTGACCGCGTTCGCCGACTCGAACCTGGGCAAGAAGTACCCCGCCGCCGTGGCCTCCTGGGAGAACGCATGGGAGCGGTTCACCCCGTTCCTGGCGTTCGGGCCGGCGTTGAGGAAGGTCATCTACACGACCAACTCGATCGAGTCGCTCAACTACCAGCTACGCAAGATCATCAAGAACCGCGGCCACTTCCCCAGCGACACGGCCGCGATCAAGCTGCTGTGGCTGGCCATCCGCAACATCGAGGACAAGCGGGCCCGTGAACGCGCCAAGGAAGCCGGCGCCCCCAGAGGAACTCCCCGCAAGGCGCCCGGCAAGCTCGTCGAGGGTTCCGTCATCCAAGGCTGGAAAGCCGCCCTGGGAGAGCTCGCCCTGATCTATCCCGACCGCATCAACCCCTACCTGTAACACCCCATGAGACCCAGGTCACTTACACAGACAACTTGACAGGCTCTCCACGACCTGCTCGCCCAGCGGCAACAACCTGGCCACGACATGTCGACCGATGC
>NZ_JAUNPE010000343.1 GCF_030536815.1 Kocuria sp. | reverse complement strand
TTCCCGCGACGCACCGCGATGGTGTCGGTGCCATCACCGTCCCAGTCACCGGAGAAGAAGTCGTCACCCTCTCCCGTGTTGGGCATGTGCACCGAGTTGGTCGCCTGGTTACTCCACTCATCGTTGTAGAAGACCATGTGACCCTGCGGGTCAGGATCCGGGGTCGGTTCCGGGTCCTCGCCGTCGCCCAAGCCGGTGGACGTGACGCCGGTCAGCACTCCGGCGGACATGGTCAGAGTTCCGATTTGCTGGGTGTTTGCCGAGGAGGTCCCCAGGTGAATGCCGATGGTGCCATCGGGGTTGACCCACTGGTCGCCATCGACATCGAAGATTCCCACCGGGTGGTTCGAGGCCTGCGGATCGATCGGAATCGAGACCGTGGCGGATTCCCCGGGCTGCAAGAACGGCTTGTCGAAGCCCACCAGGCGCAGCGGCGGCTCACCGAAAGAGTCGGGGAAGCTCAGATACACCTGGGGAACCTCCGCACCAGCGCGGTCGCCCGTGTTGGTGACAGTGACGTCCACGGTGGCCACGCCACTGGCTGCGGTGACCTGAGCGGCGGACATCTCGAAGTCGGTGTAGCTCAAGCCGAAACCGAAGGGGAAGGACGATTCCACATCATTGGCCTGGTACCAGCGGTAGCCCTGCTCGAGACCGGTGGTGTAGTAGGAGGTGAGCTGCCCGTCCTCCCAGACCCCGGGCCAGTTCCGCTCTTCAGCCCACTGGGCTTCACGCTCCTGGGTGGCCCACGTGATGGGCATCTTGCCGCCGGGGTTCACCTCACCGGTCAGCACGCGGGCAACCGCCAGGCCGTCCTGCTGGCCGGGGTACCACGCCTGCACCATGGCTTCGACGTCATCTTCGAAGCTGTCGGTGAGGACCGAATTCGCTGTCTTCAGCAGGACGATGACGTTGTCGTTGACCTCGGCCATCGCTTCGACGAGGGCAAGCTGATCGGTGACCGAGCCGTCATTGTTCTCGGCCGGCTCGAGGGAGAGCGTGTCGCGGTCATAGAACTCCGAGGAGAACTCGGTGACCACCACGATGACCGCATCCATGCCGGCCGCGAGCTCGCGCGCCGCAGCGAGATCCGCACCATTGTTCTCGTGCAGGAAGGCGGTGTACCCCTGGTCAGCGAGAGCCTCGCGCAAGGCGAGGATCGGACGCTCCTGGGTGCGGGGGGTGATCGTGGAGTTGGGGCCGTTGTTCCCGATCTTCGGTTCCTTGACCACGGAGTCCGGACCGATCATGAGCATGTCACCCATCGTGGCGAGCTTGTCGCCATCCAGGGGCAGCAGGTCGTTCTCGTTCTTCATCAGCACCACGCCCTGCTCGGCGATGGAGGTGGCGGTGGCGTTGTGTGCCTCGTAGTCGATGGGCAGTAGCTGATCCCAGTTGTGTTCGAACTGGCCCAGGCGGAACATCGGGGTATAACGCTGCACCAGGCGGGTGTCGATGGTCTCCCAGGTGATGTCACCGGCATCGAGGGCTGCGTTGAGGTTGGGGGTGCTGAAATACAGGGGGTTG
>NZ_JAUNPE010000342.1 GCF_030536815.1 Kocuria sp. | reverse complement strand
GGTGCCCGCACGCTCGCGGACGCGGACCAGGTGGCGCAGGCGATCCTGGCGCAGTGAGCGCGGCATTGAGACTGGTGCGCCCATGTCAGGGGGTAACGCTCTGCGTCAAAGAGGTTGGCGTAGGGCGTGCGATCAGACAGACAAGAGGGTCGGAATTGTTGACGGGGTTGTTGGCGGTGAAGGCGTACCGGTTGGTGTTGAGCGGGTCCGGGGGCGTCCAAGGTGTCGCATTGGGTGAAGCGTCCAGTGCCCACGGAATACCAGCGGTGTCCGGGTTGGTCACGATCGCCTCGGGGTTACCAATTCCATCGTAGATACAGCGGCTATGGGCGCCCCGGAGGTGCGCAGCATCAGCGGTTGACCGGTGGCCGGATCGTTCTCGATGTGCGCGGTCTCCCCGTTGTCCCGGGTGAGGTTGCCGGTCGGGTCGCATTCGTAGCCGGAGGTGATGATCTGATTGCCGGCGTTGGGGGTGAACTTCGTGGCCCGGTACGGGCCCGAGGTCGCAGAAGAACCGAATGCCGCAGAAGAGGCACCAGTTGAGAAGAGCAACGTGAGGGTCAACTTCCCACTGGTCAGATAGGGTGCCGCCCACGGTACGTACACATCATCAGTACGACAAAAGTCATATTAATACCTAGATGGTCCCAGCTAGTCCGCGATCCAGTACTCGCCCGCCCGTCGGGGCTTTCAGTGCGGGGGTTCACGCGAACTGTCATAGTTGAATGAAAGATCATCCCATCCCGAACTGAGGCGCAACCATGACAACCACCCCGCACCTGATCGTGTTCGACGTCAACGAGACCCTGTCCGACATGGCACCCCTGGGTGCGGCGTTCGAGCGGGCGGGGGTGGCGGCGGGTCTGTCCCGCGCGTGGTTCGCCGGTGTGCTGCGCGACGGCTTCGCCCTGGCGGCCACCGGCGGAAACGCAGGGTTCGCGGAGATTGCCCAGGACAGTCTGCACCGGCTGCTGACCGAGCAGGCAGTCCCCGCTTCGGGAGAGTCCGCCGAAGACATCATGGGTGCTTTCACGAGCCTGGGCGTGCACCCCGACGTGGTGTCCGGCGTCAAGGCCCTGCGCGGCGTCGCGGAGCTGGTCACTCTGAGCAATGGTGCCGGCCAGGTGGCCGAGACTCTGCTGAGCGGTGCGGGGGTCCGGGAGCAGTTCTCGGAGATTCTCAGCGTGCAGGACGCCCCGGCGTGGAAGCCTGCCAGGTCCGCATACGCCTACGCGGCCACCCACTGCGGTAGGAACCCGCAGGACATGCTGCTGGTGGCCGTGCACCCGTGGGACATCCACGGCGCCCACCACGCCGGATTGCGCACCGCCTGGATCAACCGGGCCGGTGCGGCGTATCCGAGCTACTTCGCCCGCCCGGACTGGGAAGCGGCGGATCTGCCGTCCCTGGCGGCGCAGCTCACCGCCTGACCCAGCACGCCCCGCGCCGTCGCCTCGTCCGTGACCAGGTGGGACACGTACCCCGCCGCGAGCGCGGCCTTCAACGGGCGAACCTTCTGCTGCCCACCGGC
>NZ_JAUNPE010000159.1 GCF_030536815.1 Kocuria sp. | reverse complement strand
GGGGCCTTCGGCGAATCGGCCTGCTTGGTCGGATCTGCGGGCGTGGTGGGCTCGACCGGCGCCGGCTTCTTCGTGTTGGTAGGTGCAGGCTGGGGCTTCGACTTGTTGGTCTCGCTGGGAGTCGGCTGGGGCTCCTGCTTGCCTGTGTTCGCGGGTGCGGGCTTGACCGGATCGCCCGTTGACGCAGGTTTGGTGGGCTCAGGTGTGGGGGCAGGGGTGGTGGCAGGCTTCGGCTTCGTGGTCGCGTCGGCCTTCTTTCCGTTGTCCTTTTCGGACGTGTTCGACGGCGCGCCGGAGCCGCTGCCCTGCGACGTGCCACCACTCGGGCGGGACGCCGTGTCATCGGGGGTTTCGTCGGACGGACTGCCCGCGTTCACGCGATCCTCGGCGTCGTCGTTGGAGCTGGAGGAGCTCCGGGACGGGCTCGGCTGGGGGGAACGGGACTCGGTCGAGGGAGACTGCGAGCCGCCACTCCGGGACGGGCTCGGCTGAGCGGAACGGGACTCGGTGGGCGAGGTTTTCGGCTCTTGAGCCTGACTCGGCTGCGCCTTTGCCGCGCTCGCCTCGGGTGCCGGGCCGGAGGCAGCGCCGCCGTCGGAGCCGGCCTTGGCGGCGGCGTCGGAACCGGAGGCAGCATCGCCGTCGGAAGCTCCGGCAGCACTGTCCTCCGCCGGGGCCGTTTCCTGACTCAGCGCGATGATGTGCTCCTGCTCGTCAGCGGGAACCTCGGACACGGGACCGTTGTCCGTTCCGGGTGCGGAACCGTTGTCGGTGGTGGCCTGATCGGTCCGGGCCTGGTCCTCCAGGGAGTACTTGGGGCGGGAGGCGGGGATGATGCCTTCGCCGGTCTCCCAATCGAAGGACTGGGCGTCCACGGCTTTGCCCTGAACCCACGTTTCGAAGTGCAGGTGCGGGCCGGTCACGCGCAGGCCGGTCTGGCCGATGGTGCCGAGCTGCTCGGAAGCTGTCAACGGGTCGCCCACCTGCACCATCACGTCCTTGAGGTGGTTGTAGGTGGTTTTCACACCGTCCGCGTGGGAGACCTCCACGCGGTTGCCGCCCCATTCATCCCAAAACACCGCGGTGACGGTGCCTTCCAGGGCAGCGACGACCGGAGTGCCTTCAGAGGTGGAGATGTCCGTGCCGTTGTGGAACTCTCGGTCCCCGGTGTCCGGGGCGGTGCGCCAACCGAACTGACCGCCGTCCAGAACCGTGGGGGGCTGGGCAGGAGCAATGATCGTGTTGAAGGGCAGTTCACCCTCAAAGGTGGCGGGGGCACGCTTGGCCGGGGCCACCGAGGACGGCGCGGACTCGGTACCGGCATCGGACACGTTACGTACCTGGCTGGCCACGTAATCCTGAGGGGTGTCCTGAACGTTCGGCAGCAGGGCCTCGTCGGGAACGGCGGCGAACAGGGACGGGCGGGATTCACCTTGATCGCCTGCGGTGATCTGACCGAACGCGCCGCGGTTCTGCTGGTTTTCCGCCGACTCGTCCGACGCCTCGCTGGCGTATGCGGATTCCCACGGCGCTGGTGCTGAGCCATTGCTCATGGCAACGCTGACCGCGACCAAAGCGGAGAACGAAGCAAAGGCGGTCAAGGCCATGGACGGGCGCCTGGCCGCCGCATGACGGACACGTGAACGAGCCATAATCAGTTGTAATCTCCCCGGAGCTTGACCTCGACATCGTTTGCCCGCGATATCGATGATTAGTAAAGCAATCGTAGATGAATCCAGGGTTGATAAACAGTGTCGCCTCACCCACTTAAACGCCCTATTTCAGGAAATTCAGTACTTTCCGCGCCAAGAATCCTGCACCAGCCCGCGAACGTACGCCGCCTGCCCGAGGTGCTGTGCGGCGTCGTCGATCGTGGACACGATCCGCACCCCGCGCGTGACGGGAGGATCCCACGAATCATCGATGACTTGGTCCAGGTCGGAGTCGCTCAGGGTAACCAGATAGTCGACCGTTGCCGAGGTGACCGCATTCAGATAGCCCAGCAGCAGGTCCGGGTCGGTGACGCGAACGCGCGCGACGTCATCCGGGCCGTCACCGAAACCGAAGTCGTCCGGGTCCCGATCCAGGTCGAATTTTTCGTCCCAGCCCTGCGCGGTCCAGACCTGTGGCTCTTTCGAGAGGTGCGCTATTTGCGCGTCCTGCTGTCGGCTCGCGTGCCAGATCAACCACGCGATCGAGTTCTGTGTGTCCCCGGGCATGCGGTTGAGCGTGTCCACGGAGATTCCCTCCAAGACTTCACCGGCCACCCGCGCGGGCCGTTGCGCCGCGTCCACCAACAGTTCTTTCGCGCTCATGCTTGGCTGCCTTTCGCTCGACGTCTCCGCTGGTCACTTTACGACGACGCCGCCGGGGCCGTAAGGGGGCCGCGCACCTGGGACACGCCGGCCGCGGTTTCCGTACTGCACCGACCGGGGAACGGCTCAGAACTCCCGCTCGGCCTCAGTTGAGCTCGATGCGATCCGTGGGCAGGGGATCATGGAATCGAACCTTGCGATCTGCACGCAGAACGCGGAAGATCACGGCGGCCACCACCACTACCGCGAGACCCCCCACCAGGCTGCTCCCCTGCATCCCGTAGGAGAAGGCCGCGGTTGCGGTTTCCATGACGCTCTCGGTCCACGGGCCGCTCTGGGCCACCTCAACGGCGCCGCCCAGGGTCTGGTGAGCGACGTCAGCCTGCTCGGGGCTCAGCGCCTGGGGAAGACTCAAGTGGGACTGGTAGAACGCGGTGGTCAGGCCGCCGAGCACGGCAGTACCCAGGACGGCGCCCACTTCGTACCCGGTTTCGGACACGGCCGACGCCGCACCCGCCTTGGCTTCGGGCACCGAGGACACCACGAGGTCGGTGGACAGCGTGGTGGCGAGACCGCCACCGGCGCTCATGGCCGCAAAGCCCACCAACACCGGAAGCGCGGAACTCTGCTGATCGGTGAGGGCCACGATCACGAACCCACCGGCAATCAGCAACAGCCCCGTGACGATTGCCGTGCGAACACCGAACGTCACGGCCACCTTGGCGGCCGCCATGCCCGTCACAATGGCCAGCAGCAGCCCGGGGACCATCAGCAGACCAGCGGTCATGGGGTCCTTACCACCCACCAGCTGGAGGTGCTGGGTCAGGAAGAAGAGGAAACCGAACATTGCGATGCTTGCCGTCACGTTGACCGTGAGACCACCGGAGAAACGTGAGCTGCGGAAGAAGCGCAGGTCCAGCATCGGGTAGTTCTTGGCCACCTGGCGGTGGGCGAACAACACTCCGCTCAGCACGCCGAACGCCATGATCAACAGCCCCTGCAGCACGGAACCGCCGGTGGCCAGGGATTTAATGGCGTAAACGACCGGTGCCATGGCCAAAACGGCCAGCACGATCGACAGCGGGTCCACGGGTCCGGGATGGGGGTCCCTCGACTCCGGCAGGAGCAACGGGCCCGCGATCAAGAACGCCACGAGAACCGGGATGGCCAGCAGGAACACCGAACCCCACCAGAAGTGGTTGAGCAAGAAGCCACCGGCAATCGGTCCCAGTGCGGCACCGGCGCTGAAGCCGGCGGTCCAGATGGCAATGGCCAGGCGCCGCTCATGATCGTCCCGGAACACGGTGCGCATCAAGGACAGCGTGGCCGGCAACAACATGGAGCCGAACACGGCGATCCCCACGCGAGCGGCCACCAACCACCCGGCGGTGGGCGCGAATGCGGCCAAGGCAGAGATGACACCGAAACCCGTGGAGCCGATCATGAGGATCTTGCGCCGTCCGATCCGGTCCCCCAGACTGCCCATGGGAATCAGGAGGGCGGCCAGGATCAGCGGATACACGTCCACGATCCACAACAACTGCGACGCCGTGGGATGCAGGGCCCGGGAAATGGCGGGCAGCGCGAAACTGAGGGCCGTGTTGTTCACGGACACCAGGAGCACCGGCAACATGAGGACGGCCAGGGCGCCCCACTCTCGGGCACCAGCTTTCTGCCGCTGATCGATCACGGTGGACACGATGAAGACCTCCTCGGTTCTCTGTTGCCGGCTGTTCGGCGTGGATTCGCGAAAAGTACTTCGTCGTACTGCGCGGGCGGGGCCGTTGTGGAACGGGCCAATTAATTACTATACCGACTAGACGGTACAGTTAACGACGAACGCGGGGCAATATTCCCCGGATCCGTTTGGGAGAGGTTTTGCTCACATGCCCCGCAAACCACTGGCTCGGGACAAGCTACTCGAGGCCTTCGAGCACATCGTCCTCACGGACGGCGAGCGCGCCGCAACGCTCGACGCCGTCGCCGCGGCCGCCGGTGTCTCCAAGGGTGGCCTGCTCTACCACTTCCCGCACCGGCAGGCCCTGGTGGGCGCCATGCTGGTCGATCTCGAGTCCCTTGCGGCCGAGGACCTCGAGCGATTGACCGCCTCACCCCGTGGTGCCGCGCGCGAGTTCCTCGCGACCTCGCTCTACGAAGACAGTAAGTTGGACCGTGCCCTGGTCGTCGCCTCCCGCCTCATCCAGGCCGGCGACGACGCCGCTCGCGCCGCCTACGCGCGCATCGAGGGGAACTGGTTGACCGCGGTACTCGAGGACGTGGGTGACCCCGTTGTTGCCACCGCCGTGGTGTGCATGGGCGACGGG
>NZ_JAUNPE010000341.1 GCF_030536815.1 Kocuria sp. | reverse complement strand
GGACCGAGCGGCGTCGTCGACCGTTACCGGGAGATCACCTTGGGCGCGGCCACGGACTTGAGGCCCTCCACCCCGAACTCCAGGCCGTAACCGGAGCTCTTGATGCCGCCGAACGGCACACGCGGATCCACGGCCCCGTGCTTGTTGATCCACACCGTGCCGGCCTCGATCCGCTGCGCCACCTCGAACGCGGCGTCCGGATCGGAGGACCACACCGAGGCGCCCAATCCCACGTCCAGGCCGTTGGCCATGGCGATGGCCTCGTCCAGGTCCGAGTACTTGATGATCGGCAGTGCCGGACCGAATTGTTCCTGCGCCACCAGCGGATTGTCGTTGGGCAGGTCCGCGATCAACGTGGTCGGGTAGAAATAACCGGGCTGCTCGGCCTGCGGATCGCCGCCGATCAGCACCCGGCCGCCGCCGTTCTTGGCGTCTTCCACGAGGCCGGCCACGATGTCGTACTGCTGCTTGTTCTGCAGCGGGCCCAGCACGTTCTGCTCCTCGAGGCCGTTGCCCATGGGCATCTGCTGGGCCACCGCGACCAGGGCGTTGCACACGTCCTCGTAAACGTCCTCGTGGACGTAAAGGCGCTTGAGCGCCGCGCAGGTCTGGCCGGTGTTGATGAACGCACCCCAGAACAGGTCGCCCGCGATCTGCTGGGCGTCCACGTCGGGCAGCACGACGCCGGCGTCGTTGCCTCCCAGCTCCAGGGTCAAACGAGCGAGTCCGTCGGCCGCGGAACGCATGATGGCCTGGCCGGTCTTGGTGGAGCCGGTGAACATGATCTTGTCGATCCCGGTGTGCTCGGTCAGGGCCTGCCCGATCTCGCCACCTCCCGGGACCACGTGCAGCACGTTCTCCGGAAGCGCCTGATGGAGCACGTGAATGAGCCCCAGCACGGACAGCGGCGTGTACTCGGAGGGCTTGACCACCACGGTGTTACCCATGCGCAGGGACGCCGCAACCTGCCACACGGTGATCATCATGGGCCAGTTCCACGGGCCGATCGCACCCACCACTCCCAGAGGCACGTAATGCAGTTCGGCCTTGCCGGATTCATCATCCACGAGAACTTCCGGCTCCATGGGCGTGTCCGCATTGGCGCGCAACCATGCGGCGCACGCACCCACCTCGAAGGCCGCGTTCGGGCCGTTCTTGATCGGCTTGCCCTGCTCACGGGAGAGCAGCTCCGCGAGCGCCTCAGCGTTGGCCTCCACCGCATCCGCCGCGCGATGCAGGTACTCGGACCGCTTGGCATGGCCCGACGCCGCCCACTCCGGTTGCGCAGCGCGGGCCGCCTCGATCGCCCGGTTCAGTTCGGCGACCGTGGACTCGTGGACCTTGCCCACCAGCTCCCCCGTGGCGGGGTCGAGAATCTCGCGACCGGAGGGATCTGCAATGGCTGACAACAGTTCTTGATACGTGCTCATGGGTGCTCCTTGGATGCCGGTGCTCCGCCAACGGCTGGCGAAGGCCTCGTTCTGCATCCATTGTGGCTTGTGTCACGCCGCTCATGTTGTCTGCCCGTGCAGCCGTCTTGCTCCTCGGTGCAGGCG
>NZ_JAUNPE010000158.1 GCF_030536815.1 Kocuria sp. | reverse complement strand
TCGATCACGTCGAAGAACTGCTTGAACAACCCGGAGTAGGACGCCTTGTACGTGGGCGAGGCCGCAACCAAGCCGTCCGCGTTGAGCACTGTGTCGATCGCGTCCTGCACGGCCGGGGAGGCCACGTGCGTGATCATCATGTCGGTCAGCCCGTGCGCCAGATCGCGCAGCGGAATGACCTTGATCTCGACGTGCTGTCCGGCGTGTTCGACGGTCCCGCTCGCGGCCTTCGCGATCGCCTCACCCAGGCGGGTGGTCGTGGAGTCTTCCGATAGCCCAGCGGTCACCACCGCGAGGGTCAAACGATCAGTCATGGTGTCCTTCTTTCTACTTACTGTGTGGAATTACTTGGAGTGCTCGCGCTGAGTGGCTTCCGCCTGCTTCGCGCGCTCCCGGGCCGCCGGGGAATCCGGGCCGCCGCCGGGGATCGGGTCCTTGCCGGCCTGGTGGCGGGCCACCAGGGACTCGTGGGTCGGTGCCTCGGGCACGTGCGCCGGGCGCAGCGCGTCGAATTCCTTGCGCAGCACCGGGAAAACTTCTTCGCCCAGCAGGTCCAGTTGCTCGAGCACGGTCTTCAGGGGCAGGCCGGCGTGGTCCATGAGGAACAGCTGACGCTGGTAGTCACCGGCGTAGTCACGGAAGGACAGGGTCCGCTCGATGACCTCCTGCGGTGAGCCCACCGTCAGCGGGGTCTGGGACGTGAAGTCCTCCAAGGACGGGCCGTGGCCGTAGACCGGTGCGTTGTCGAAGTAGGGGCGGAACTCACGCTTGGCGTCCTGCGAGTTCTTACGCATGAACACCTGCCCACCCAGACCCACGATCGCCTGGTCGTAGGAACCGTGACCGTAGTGCTCGTAGCGCTGGCGGTAGAAGTCCACCATGCGCTCGGTGTGCTCCTTGTTCCAGAAGATGTTGTTGTGGAAGAAACCGTCGCCGTAGAACGCGGCCTGCTCCGGAATTTCCGGGGAGCGGATGGAGCCGTGCCACACGAACGGGGGCACGTCATCCAGTGGGCGCGGGGTCGCGGTGAAGCCCTGCAACGGAGTGCGGAAACGACCGGAGAAGTCCACGTTCTCCTCGTGCCACAGTCGGTAAAGCAGTTGGTAGTTCTCCACGGCCAGCGGGATGCCCTGCCGGATGTCCTTGCCGAACCAGGGGTACACGGGGCCGGTGTTGCCGCGGCCCATGGTCAGGTCCACGCGGCCGTCGGCCAGGTGCTGCACGTACGAGTAGTCCTCGGCAATCCGCACCGGGTCCGTGGTGGTGATCAACGTGGTGGCGGTGGACAGCTGGATGTTCTTGGTCTGCGCGGCCACGTGCGCCATGAGGATGGGCGGATTGGCCGGCGCGACGAACGGCGGGTTGTGGTGCTGGCCGGTCGCGAACACGTCCATGCCCAGTTCTTCCGCTTTCTTGGCGATCGCCACGGTCGCCTTGATGCGCTCGTGCTCGCTGGGGGTCTTGCCAGTGGTGGGGTCCACGGTGACGTCACCGATGGTGAAGATGCCGAGTTGCATGACTGCCTCCTGTGTCGTGGATGACGACGCCGCTGCGGTCGTCCCGCGGCCCCGCTCCGTTGATATTTCAAATTTGAACTACTTACATAATGCCTCCGGCCCGAGATTTATTCCATGGAAAGTTTCGGGGTGTGGGCAACGACACTTCGGCTTATGGTGTTGCCATGAAAAATGTCATCAGGTGGCTCATGGTGCTCCTGGTTCTCACCCTCTCCCTGACTGGATGCGTGACGCATTACCCGGCCGATCCCTACGGCACCCTTGACCGGGTGTCCGGAGGGGTCCTTCGCGTGGGCACCATTCACAACGAGCCCTACGTATCCATTACGGAGGGTGAGCCCACCGGCGAGGAAGTGCGCCTGGTGGAGGACTTCGCCGACACCGTGGATGCGCGCATCGAGTGGACCACCGCAAGCGAGGAACACCTGGTCACCGACATGGAGCACGGTCAACTGGATCTCCTGATCGGCGGGATGACCATGGACACGCAATGGCAGAAAAAGATCGGCCTGACTCGGCCCTACAACGAAACGACCAATGAGTACGGCGAGACCGAGAAACACGTGATGGCCGTGCCCAATGGTGAGAACGCCTTCCTCCTGGAGCTCGATCAGTTCCTGCAAAGCAGCGGAGACCAATCATGAAACGCATGGAAAGCCCCGCGGACAATGAGCACCTGCCCGATGAGATCTCCCGCGCGGTGCAAAAGGCGGTGCGCCTGGAGTGGGTCACCCTGGGCACCCTGAGCGCGACCGTGGTTCTGGTGTTTCTGGTGCTGGGAAATTCCCAGGCCATGAAAACGGCGTGGATCGAGGACATGCTCTCCCTGGTTCCTCCCATTGCCTTCTTGATCAGCGTGCGCGTCACCCGCAAACCCGCCAACGCCAAACACCCGTTCGGCTATCACCGCGCCATCGGCATCGCTCACCTCGTGGCGGGAACAACCCTGTTCGTCATGGGCGGTTATTTGATCGTGGACTCGCTGATCAAACTGATCACGGTCGAGCACCCCACCATTGGCGGCATCAGCCTGTTCGGTCACACCGTATGGCTGGGCTGGCTCATGATACTGGTGCTACTGCTCACCGGTATTCCACCCGTGATTCTGGGCCGCATGAAACTCAAGCTCGCCGAGCCACTGCACAACAAGGTGCTCTACGCGGACGCGGACATGAACAAGGCGGACTGGATGACCTCGTTCGCCGCCATCGTGGGCATTACCGGTATCGGGCTGGGTTTGTGGTGGGCGGATGCCGTTGCGGCCATCGTGATTGCCACGTCCATCGTGAAGGACGGCGCCACCAATCTCTCGGCCGCGGTGTCCGGTCTCATGGATGCCCGGCCCACCACGGTGGACAACAAGAAACCCCACCCGCTCATCAGCGATGCGCAGGAATTCCTGCGGAACTTGGACTGGGTGCACGCGGCCACCGTGCGCCTGCGCGACGAGGGCCAGGTGTTCCAGATCGAGGGGTTCGTCATCCCCGCATCCCTGGAACTCGCCACGCCCGAGCGCCTCGAAGCAGCCGAGAACGCGCTACTCGAACAGGACTGGAAAATTCGCGACGTCGTGATCGCACCGGTCACGCACCTTCCGAACGTGGTGGAATCGGACTGACCGGTGGTAATTGTTGAACAATCTCCGTCGGTGGGGCATTCTTGAACTCACCAATGAGACGGAGGTCACGCATGACGGTCATCGATATGAACAGCGACGTGGGCGAATCGTTCGGCAACTGGAGCATGGGGGACGACGCCGCCATCTTCCGTTCCGTGTCCTCCGCCAACGTGGCGTGCGGGTTCCACGCGGGAGACCCGGGCGTGATGGCGCAGACGTGCCGGGACGCCGTGGCCGCAGGTGTCACCGTGGGGGCGCACGTGGCCTACCGGGACCTGGCCGGATTCGGTCGTCGCTTCATGGACTGCTCCCCGCAGGAACTCGCGGATGACGTGCTGTATCAAATGGGTGCCCTCCAGGCGATGGCCCGTTCGGCCGGCACCGAGATCAAGTATGTGAAACCGCACGGCGCGCTCTACAACACGATTGTTCACCACGAGGTCCATGCACAGGCCGTGGTGGACGCGGTCAAGGCCTTCGGCGGCGATCTTCCGCTGTTGCTCCTACCCGGGTCCGTAGCACTTCGGAAGGCGGAGCGGGCAGGACTGCGCGGGGTGGCCGAGGCGTTCGCGGATCGCGGGTACACACCCGAGGGCACGCTGGTCTCCCGCCGCGAAGAAGGCGCCGTCCTGCACGACCCGGCGGAGGTCACCGAACGCATGATCCGCCTGGCCGAGGACGGCACCTTGAGCGCCGTGGATGGTTCCACCGTTCGGATCCGGGCCGAGAGCATTTGCGTGCACGGTGACACCCCCGGCTCCGCCGCAATGGCCGCGGAGGTTCGCGCGGGCCTGGAGCGAGCCGGCGTGCAGATCCGGTCGTTCGTATGAGCCAGGATCCGCCCACCGGTGCTGCGCCGTCGGCGGTCTCCCTCCGCTGGGCGGGGACGCGGGCCTTCTTGATCGAGTGCGCGTCCCTCGAACACGTCATGCGCTGGCACGCCCATCTCAGTGCACATCCGTATTCCAGTCAGTTGGACGTTCTCGCCGCAGCCGAGACGGTGCTGTTGACCTTCTCTTCACCCGCGGCCGCGCACAAGGCCGCGAGCGACGTCGTCACCGCTCGCCTGGGCGATACCGACGCGGCGACCGGTAAGACCGTGGAGATCGACGTGGTGTACGACGGCGAGGACCTGGCCGATGTGGGCGAGCTGACCGGGCTCGGCGAGCGCGGCGTGATCGAGGCGCACACGGGTGCGGAATGGACGGCCGCGTTCGGCGGTTTCGCGCCGGGGTTCGCGTATCTCGTGGCCCCCGGGGATCCGCTCGAGGTGCCGCGCAGGGATTCCCCGCGCACCGCGGTGCCCGCCGGATCCGTGGCGCTGGCGGGGCGGTTTTCCGCCGTGTACCCGCAGCGTTCACCGGGCGGTTGGCAGTTGATCGGCCGCACCAATGCCACACTCTGGGACCTGGGCCGGGACGAACCCGCGCTCATCCGCCCCGGGGACACCGTGCGCTACCGCGCGGTGCGCGAGCAGGTGGCGGTGGCCCCGGCGGCACCCGCCGA
>NZ_JAUNPE010000340.1 GCF_030536815.1 Kocuria sp. | reverse complement strand
CCGGACATAGTGTGGAGACCATGCAGGACCACCACACCGCTATGCAGACCGTCGACGCCGCGCCCACACCCCTGAGCGTCCTCTCCGACGTCTTCGGCTACGACGAGTTCCGCGGTGAACAGGCCGCCATCATTGATCAGGTGATGAGCGGGGGAGAAGCGGTGGTCCTCATGCCCACCGGCGGCGGTAAATCACTGTGCTATCAGATCCCCTCGATTCTGCGGGAGGGCACCGGGATCGTCGTCTCGCCCCTGATCGCGCTCATGTCGGACCAGGTGGCGGCGCTCGAGGCAGTGGGAATTCGAGCGGCCTTCCTGAACTCCTCCCTGGATTTCCAGCAGGCCCAGGCGGTTGAACAACAACTGCTCGCCGGCGACATCGATCTGCTGTACATGGCACCCGAACGACTGATTCTGCCGCGCACCCTGGACCTGCTCCGCCGGGCCCGGATCGCGCTCTTCGCCATCGATGAGGCGCACTGTGTTGCCCAGTGGGGCCACGACTTCCGCCCCGATTACCTGGGCCTGTCCGTGCTCGCGGACGCGTTCCCCAGCGTCCCTCGGATTGCGCTGACCGCCACGGCCACTCGCAGCACGCATCGCGAAATCACCGAGCGCCTGCGCATGGAGAACGCCGCCCATTTCGTTTCCAACTTCGACCGCCCCAATATCCAGTACCGGATCGAGCCCAAGGACCGCGGCCGCGATCAGCTTCTGAAGTTCATCACCACCGAGCACGACGGCGACGCCGGCATCGTCTACTGCCTCTCCCGCAAAAGCGTTGAAACCACCGCGGAGTGGCTGGAAAGGCACGGGATTGCAGCATTGCCCTATCACGCGGGTCTCGATGCGTCGGTCCGGCACGATCACCAGGAACGGTTCCTGCGCGAAGAGGGGATCGTGATCGTTGCAACCATTGCGTTCGGCATGGGCATCGACAAACCGGACGTGCGCTTCGTCGCCCACCTGGACCTACCCAAGAGCATTGAGGGCTACTACCAGGAGACGGGCCGTGCGGGACGCGACGGCCTCCCGTCGACCGCGTGGCTGGCCTACGGCCTGGGTGATGTGGTCAATCAGCGGCGCCTGATCGACCGCGGCGAGGGCAGCGAACTGCACATGCGCAACGCGCGCTCGCACCTGGACGCGATGCTCGCCCTGTGCGAGACCGTCTCATGCCGGCGCGTGCAGCTGCTGCGCTACTTCGGCCAGGAGTCCGAGCCGTGCGGAAACTGCGATACGTGCCTCAAGCCGCCCACCATGTGGGATGCGACGGTGCCCGCTCAAAAGCTGCTCTCCACCCTCATCCGGTTGCAGCGCGAGCGCAGTCAGCAGTTCGGGTCGGGCAAGGTCTTCGACGTGCTGCTCGGGCGCGCGAACGAGCGTTCCGTCGAGTCCCGTCACCATGAACTCAGCGTGTGGGGGATCGGCACGGAGCTGTCCGAGCGCGAATGGCGTTCGGTGCTGCGGCAGCTGCTCGCGCGCGGGGTCGTGGAGGCCGTGGGTGACTACGGCGTGCTCGTCCCCGGTCCGAACGCCGGTCCCGTGTTGCGCGGCGA
>NZ_JAUNPE010000339.1 GCF_030536815.1 Kocuria sp. | reverse complement strand
CCGCAGAACAACTCCGCCTACTCCAAAAAACGCGCGTGGAAGGGCACCGAAGTGCAGTCCCTCCTGGGCTGGGTCAACGTCATGAAGGCCAAGAACTGGGACGAGTACCTGGCGCAGGCCGAGAAGGTGGGCATCACCATCAACTGGTACTACGCGGACAAGAGCGGAAACATCGGTTACGTCTCTCCGGGCAAGCTCCCCGCACGGCCGGAAAACCAGGACTTCCGTGTACCGGCCAAGGGTGACGGAACCATGGAATGGCAGGGCTTCCGCCCGTTCGAGGACAACCCCAAGACGTACAACCCCGAACAGGGCTACGTGGCCAACTGGAACAACCAGTCTGCGGCCGGTTTCAATTCCGACGGCGGCAACTGGTCCTCGGTGGACCGCTTCAACGAGATCACGTCCCGGTTGGAATCCCAGGAGAAGTTCACTCCGCAGGAAATCTGGGACATCAACAAGGAAACGTCGTTCGCGGACCTCAACATTCGCTACCTCCGCCCGCACCTGGAATCGGCCATCGAGTACGTTCCGGCCGATGACCAGCTTCGCTCGGACGCCAACATCCTGCTCGAGTGGGACGGACAGACGGTCGACCAGGACAAGGACGGCAACTACGACGGCGCCGCCCCCACCATCATGCGCACCTGGCTGCCCAAGCTTTCAGAGGCTGTCCTGAAGGATGATCTGCCGCAGGCGGTCTACGACCAGTACGCCGCCTCGATCTACCGCAAGCCCGGCGGATCCGTCCGGCCGGCGGAGACCACCAAGCTGCTGTCCAACGCGTTGGCCGGTGAGGACTCCGCGGTGCCGCAAAGCGTGGACTTCTTCAACGGGGAGGACCACGGGAAGGTGCTTCGCGATACCTTCAAGGCCGCGACCGATGAGCTGCGTGAGACGCGCGGTGACGACCCCGCCGCATGGGTCACCCCGGTGATCCCCCACGAGTACAAGACCAAGAACTTCATGGGGATCCCGCAGGCCGATCCGTCCGAGGCACTCAGCACGCATCAGTACATGAACCGCGGTACGGAGAACAACCTGGTGCACCTCAACCCCGAGGGCGCGAGCATGTGCGTGGCTGCTCCCCCGGGTCAAAGTGGTTTCGTGGCCCCTGATGGAACCAAGTCACCGCACTATCAGGACCAGTTGGAGCTGTACACGAACTTCGAGTGCAAGGAAGAGAACCTCTACAAGAACCAGCTCGCCCAGAACCTGGAATCCGTGACCAACGTCAAGTAAGCGCCACGGGGAACGGACCCGGACTCAGCTACCGAGTTCGGGTCCGTCCTATCTGCAACAGCGCCCTACTTCGCGTACTCGTAGAACCCCTCGCCGGACTTGCGACCGAATTTGCCCTCGGCCACGAGCTTGGAGATGGACTCGTTGGGCTTGTCCTCCTCGGCTCCGGTTTCCTGGTAGGTGGCCTGGGCAATGAAATCAATGACGTCCAGGCCCACCATGTCCATGAGCTCGAACGGGCCCATGGGATGACCCAGTCCGGTGCGGATCGCGCCGTCGATGTCTTCCTTGGAGGCGTAACCGTTCTCGTAGAGGAACA
>NZ_JAUNPE010000338.1 GCF_030536815.1 Kocuria sp. | reverse complement strand
GGGCCCACGCGGTCCTCACGGGTGGGGACGGAGTTCGGAATTTCACCGAGCTGCAATTGTTCATGACGCAGCTGGCGGTTGGCCTCGATGGCCTTCATGATGTCCTTGAACTTGGCCTCGGTCAGCGGGTAAGCCGCCATGATCAGCATGGCCCCCAGGAAGACCACGGCGGGAACCAGACCGGCGCCCAGGGCCATGCCGCGAACGGTGTCCTCGGACTGGACAGCGATGTCCGGGTTGAAACCGGCCCAGGTCAGCACGTAACCGGCCACGGCCACACCCACGGCCTGGCCCACCTTGCGGGTGAAGGAGAACGCGGAGTAGGTGGCGCCCTCGGTGCGGATTCCGGTCCTGTACTCGCCGTATTCCACGGTGTCCGCTTCCAGGGCCCAGGTCATGGTGTTGAGGATGCCCATGCCCACGCCCATGAAGAACAGGCCCAGCAGGCTCAGCGCGAAGGAGTACCAGAGGAAGTTGCTAAGGGAGAACAATACGCCACCAGCGGCTGCCACAACGGCCGCGTACATGAAGCCGCGCTTCTTACCCAGCACGCGAGTCACGGTGGGGCCGAAGGGACCCACATAGAGCACCGCGCCCGTGGTGATGACAATGGAGATGGTGGACACCCAGCCGGCCTCGGAGTAGCGGGTCAGCACGTAGGTGGAGAGGTAGATGGTCAGCGCGCCGATCACGTTCTGCGCGATCAGGTACAGCAGGGAGGAGCCGCACAGGCGGATGAGCGGGCCGTTCTGCCGAACGGTGGTGACGGTCTCTTTGAGGCTCACGCGCTCGACCTCGCGGTACACGACCTCTTTGGAGGTGGCGAACGTCGTGAAGAAGAACAGCGCGCCGATGACCACGAACGCCATGGCGGTGACGAGGAAGGTCGCGGCCAGGTTCTCGCTACCCTTGATGCGCGGTGCCAGGAACAGGGAGAGCAACAGGATGGTTGCGCCGGAGCCCACCATGCGGGCCGAGGCCAAACGGGAACGGTCCACGGGGTTCTGGCTCATTGCGCCGGCCAGTGAGCCGTACGGAATATTGACCATGGAGTAGAGCAGGCCCATGAGCGCGTAGCTGATGGTGGCCCAGGCCAGCTTGGCGCCGTAGCCGTCCACGGGGATCCAGAAGCACAGCAAGTTGGAGAGCAACAGCGGGATCGAGTACCAGATCAGGAACGGGCGGAACTTGCCCCAGCGGGTCATGGTGCGGTCCACCATGCGACCGGCAAACAGGTCCGCGAACGCGTCCCAGACCTTCACGATCATGAGGATCACACCGGCGTGATCTGCCCGGATCCCCACCACGTTCGTGTAGAAGAGCAGCAGGAACAGGCCGGTCATCTGGAAGGCGATGTTGCAACCGGCGTCGCCCAGGCCGTAACCGACGAGGGTCTTGGGCTTGAGGTGCGGTTCATTGAGCGCGGGTATTTGCGATGTTGCTGGGACTGACATTTAAGGCTCCTTTGCCTGTCTGCCGATCCGCGCCCTGCGGCGCTGGTTCAAAGGTCAGCGAGGGGTTTTTCACCCTTGGTTACACCCAGCTTCCACCCGGGAGCCCCG
>NZ_JAUNPE010000157.1 GCF_030536815.1 Kocuria sp. | reverse complement strand
TCGTGGGACTCGTAAATGGGCTGCCCCGCCGCCGTGGCGTCCACGGCCTGGATCTGACCCGTGTCCGGGTCGGTGTTCTCCCGGGTGACCAGCGTGAACTTCTGGTGCCCGTAGTCGTTGACCGCGGAGCGGACCGCACGGCGCATCACGGACTCGGACAGCCGCTGGCGCAACCACATGGGATCGGCCTGCAGGTCGCGGGTCAGGGCGATACAGAGCACGAACATCACCAGGACGAACGGCAGCGCCGCCACAATGGTCATGCGTTGCAACCCGCCCAGTGCCTCGGCAGGGGTATCGCCACCGGCCAGAAGCATGACGGCCGCAACACCACCCATGAGCACGCCCCAGAAGATCACCACGGGTCGGGACGGTTCCAGGGTGCCCCGGGAGCTCAGAGACCCCATGACGATCGACGCGGAATCCGCACCGGTGACAAAGAAGATGCCCGTCAGGATCATGGCCAGCACGGCCAGGCCCGCGGTGAGCAACTGCGGTGCGTCGAGCCCGTTGAACATGTCGTAGAGGGCGCCGTCGAACGAAATGGTGGGAACGCCGTCGACCATCGTGGCAATGCCGTCGTTGGGATCGGGGGTGCCGTCCGCGGTGTGCTGGATGTTGATGGCGGTGCCGCCGAAGACCGCGAACCACAGCAGGGACACCAGCGACGGAACTACCAGCACGCCGGTGACGAACTGGCGGATGGTGCGCCCGCGGGAGATGCGGGCAATGAACATGCCCACAAAGGGCGTCCACGAGATCCACCACGCCCAGTAGAAAATGGTCCACCCGGACAGCCACTCGCGCATGGCCTCGTCACCGACCGCCTCCGTGCGCGCGGCCATGTCCGGAAGCTGCTGGACGTACGAGCCGATCGCGGAGGGGATCAGGTTGAGGATGAACAGGGTGGGCCCCACCACGAAAATCACCACGGCCATCAGCACCGCGAGCACCATGTTGGTGTTGGCCAAGAACTGGATACCGCGCTCGATTCCGGACACCGCAGAGGCCACAAAGCAGAACGTCAACACGGCAATGATCGCCACGAGCAGGGGCGTGGCAACCTCCCCGACCAGCCCGTTGAACTGCAGGCCGCTACCGATCTGCAACGCGCCCAGGCCCAGCGAGGCCGCCGAGCCGAACAGCGTGGAGAAAATCGCCAGAATGTTGATGATCTTCCCGCCCGCGCCGTCCACGGCACGTCGGCCGAAGAGCGAGACGAAGGCCTCCGAGAGCAAATTCTTGCGACCCATCCGGAACGTGCCGTACGCGACGGCAATACCGAGCACCGCGTACATGGCCCACGGGTGCAGCGTCCAGTGGAACAGCGACGTGGCCATGGCCGTCTCGATCGCCTCACTGGTCTGCCCGTCCACCGTGGCCGGGGGTGGCGAGATGTAGTGGAACAGCGGTTCGGCCACGCCGTAGAACATCAGGCCGATGCCCATGCCGCACGCAAACATCATGGAAATCCAGGACGTGGTGCGGAACTCGGGCTGCTCGCCGTCCTTACCGAGCGGGATCGCGCCGTACCGGCCCAGCGCCAACCACAGCACGTAAATCACGAAGAATGACGAGCACAGCACGAAAATCCAGCCGGTGTTCTCCATGACCCAGTTCAGGGCCGTGGTCGAGGTGGTCGACAGGCTCTCCGTGCCCACGAACCCCCAGACCACGAACGCCACGACGATCGCGCCGGTCACGCCCAGGATCACCTTGTCGAGGCCTTCGAACCGGTCTCGGATCGGCCGACGACGCTGCTCCACCCCCTCTTTGAGGGCCGCCAGGATGTCCGCTTCGTTCTTTTCCGCGTGATGCAACTCGGCGGGGTCATCCACGGGACTGGCCGCTGTCGGCTCCGTGCCTGTCCCTAGACTGCCCGGCTCATCCGACGTGCCTGGATTCGAACGTTCACTGCTCATCATGGTCCCTTCGCATTGCCAGCGCTTCCGACTGTAGCCATGACCCAGTCGTGGAAGACTCCGATGTGGTGCTCGCTGGGCACGAGAACCCCGCCCTTGGCGTAGATCCTAGACCCCATGGCGGGCTGACAACGTTCGCATGCATCGAAATCCTGCTGGTTGACCCGGTGGAACAATTCCACGGAGGCAGAGACATCCTTACCGGATTCCACGACCGAGGGCAGGTACAACCAATCGCACTCCACGATCGTGTGGTCCACGGCCACGGGGAACATCCGGTGGATGATCACGTGGTCCGGCACCAGATTCACGAACACCGTGGGTTTAATGGTGATCGCGTAGTAGCGCCGGTCGTGGTCCTCGTCGACCCCTGGAATCCGGTCCAGGCCCTCGGAGCCGTCCACCGTGAAGCCCTTGACGTCCTCCCCGAACTCCGCGCCGTGACCCACGAAGTACTGGGCCGCCAGCCCGTCCGCGAACTCGGGTAGCACCTCGGTGAGCTCCGGGTGGATGGTGGCGCAGTGATAGCACTCCATGAAGTTCTCAATGATGAGCTTCCAGTTGGCCTTCACGTCGTAGGTGATCCGCCGTCCCAGGGCGAGATGGGCGATGTCGTAGGCCTGGATGGACTCGGAATCACCCAGCCGCTCCTCGATGGCACCCATGACGTCTTCTTCGAACGATGGCGGCTCGTCCGCCAGGCACACCCACACGTATCCCAGGTACTCGCGCACGGGGATGGTCACCAGGCCGTACTCCTCGCGGCCGATGTCCGGCATTTTGGTGAGGTTGGGCGCGGCAATCAGCTTGCCGTCAAAGTCGTAGGTCCACGCGTGGTACGGGCACTGGAAGGACCGCTTGGCCTCGCCGCTGTCCTCCGTGCACAGCTTGGCCCCGCGGTGGCGGCACACGTTGTAGAACGCGCGAATGCCGTGCTTGCGATTACGGGTGATGATGATGCTTTCCCGCCCCACCTGCACGGTCCGGTAGGCGCCGGGCTTGTCCAGGTCCGCGGAGCGCACGGCGCAGAACCACATCCGTTCGAAAATCTGCTCCTGTTCCGCCCGGAAGAAGTTCTGGTCGGTGTAGGTGCGGCCCGGCAACGTGGCAATGAGGCTTTCGGAAACAATGTTGGTGGACACGGGGCCCTCCTTGCAGAACTACTTCACACGAGGGAAGTGGGGATCGGGTGTCGTTTGCTGTGGTTCAGGCGATCAAGCGTTGTTCGGCGGAGGACACCGCCAGTTTGGCCAAGAACTTGCGCCAGCGCGTGAACTGTTTCGGCTGGTTCCAGCCCAGAACGGCCACGGGATCATCGCCGGCGTAGTAGACGGCCAGGAAGCTTTCCTCACCGGGCCCGCCGTGCTCGTAGATCACACGGTCCGAGCCGGTCATGTCCCCCACGAACTGCAGGCGCGCGCCGTACTGGCACGACCAGAAGTAGGGCTGCTCCACGGGCAAGTACGCGTCGTCGTGGTCGAGCAACGCACCCACCGCGACGGCCGGACGGCCCACCGCACCGGCCCAGTGCTCCACCCGGCGGTGCTGCCCGGTGCGGGTGTCCAGCCACGCCGCGCAATCGCCCACGGCCACGACCCCGGGCACGGTGGTGCGCCCGGCGGCGTCGCAGACCACGCCATTGCCGACGTCGATCCCCGAGCCTTCCAGCCAGGCCACGTTGGGCTGGGCTCCGATGCCGACCACCACGATGTCCGCCGGAAGCACGCGGCCGTCGGCCAGGCGCACGTGAGTCACAGAATTGTCCTCCGTGTTGAAGCCTTCAATGTCGATCCCACACAGCAGTTCCACGCCGGCCTGCTCGTGCAGCCGTGCCACCACGGAACCCATTTCGGCGCCGAGTGGTCCGCGCAGCGGGGTGGTCGACTTCTCCAGCACGGTGACCTGCAGGCCCAGGGAGTGCGCCGTGGACGCGACCTCCGCGCCAATGAATCCGGCGCCCAGAACCACCAGCTGCCCACCGCGTTCCACGAGGGCCCGCAATTTGCGGGCGTCCTCGAGCGTGCGCAAGGTCAGCACGTTGTCCAGGCCCGTGAGCTCCGGCAACTGTCGTGCGGAGGCGCCGGTGGCGATGACCAGGAGATCCGCGCGGACCGTGCGGCCGTCCTCGAGCGTGACCTCTCGGCTGACGGGGTCGAACGAGACGGCGCGCACGCCGAGCAGCCATTCGGCGTCGAGCTGCTCCCCGTCGATTTCCAACGTCAGGTCCGCCGCCTGGAACTGGCCGCTGAGGAATTCCTTGGAGAGCGGCGGGCGGTCGTAGGGGCGTTCCGGATCATCACCAATGATGACCAGGCGGCCGGTGAATCCTTGGCGGCGGGCGGCTCGGGCTGCGGAGAGGCCGGCGAGCGAGGCACCGACAATCACGAGGGACTCCATGATGGACCCCTTTCGAATAGCTGGTCGGGACCTCGGAACTGCACCAGGGAGTCGCCCGAGACCCATGTTCCTCACGACGCGCATTACGCAACACACTTCGTAATGCGCTTAAGTGTGAAGCGGGTCACGGAAGGGTGTCAAGGGGTGTGGAGCATCCTTTACACACTGTTCACATCACAGCTGTCTCCCAAGTCCCAGGCCGATTTTTCACTGACCCAGCCCCCTTGACACTCCCCGAAACCGGCTCGGAGAATGTTGCGTATTACGACATGAGTTGCGCCCCTCGCGATTTTGCTCACCGCGTGTTCGAGGCCCCTCATCCAGGACCCAGTGAAAGAACC
>NZ_JAUNPE010000337.1 GCF_030536815.1 Kocuria sp. | reverse complement strand
TCAGGAACAGGATGCCGGCCGCGAAGACCAACACCATCAGGATCATGGGAACGCCACCCAGACCCTGGGCCTGCTCGCCGATCCACTCGGTCAGGCCGGAACCCGAGAACTGCGAGGACAGCGCCAAACCGCCGCCGAACAGCAACAGAACACCCCAGGGCAGCTTGACGGCAGAATCCCAGTCCAGCAGACGCACGCCGCGTGCGGCACCGGCGGGGCAGAAGAACAGCAGCAAACCAATGGTCATGGCGATTCCCGCGTCGGAGATCGGCGGGGTGTCGAAAATCATCGGAATGAACACCCAAGAGACGGCAGCCAGGATGAAGATGGCCAGCACACGCTTCTCACCGGAGGACATGGGGCCGAGTTTGTGAAGTTCGTCCTGGATGAGTTCCTTGCCGCCCGGGATTTCGGTGATTTCGGGCTTGAACAACACCTTGGTGAGCAAGAACCAGCAGATCGCCAGCATCACGACCGCCAGCGGGACTCCCACCAGCATCCACTGGCCGAAGCCGATCTGGATGTCATGGGTGTCGGACAGGTAACCGGCCATCAGGGTGTTCGGCGGGGTGCCGATGATGGTGCCCAGCGAACCGATCGAGGCGGCATACGCGATCCCCAACATCAACGCCGTACCGAAGTTGGACTTGATGATCTCCTGCTTCACCGAGCTGTCCTCGGGGTCAACTTCGGTGTCGGGGCCGGCCTGGGAGGTGGCCGGAGCGGCGTCGTCGGTTGCCTGGCGAGCGTCGGATGCGGCGCCCTCAGGTGTGGCGTCGGCACCGGTGTCGGTTCCGTCGCCGATCTTGGTGACCAACAGCAGCACGGACACGCCGATCGGGAGCATCATCACGGCGGTTGCGGTGTTGGAGACCCACATGGAGAGGAAGCCGGTCGCGACCATGAAGCCCGCAACCATCTGGGTGGGCTTGGTGCCGATGACCTTGACGGTCAGCAGGGCGATGCGGCGGTGCAGGTTCCAGCGCTGCATGGCCAGGGCCAACAGGAAGCCGCCCATGAACAGGAAGATCACGTTGTTGCCGTAGGAAGCTCCCACGTCGTCGAACTTGACGTCGTCACCGAGGACCGGGAAGACCACCAGCGGAACCAGGGCGGTGGCCGGGAGCGGGAGGGCTTCGGTCATCCACCATGCACCCATGAGAACGGCCGTGGCCGCGGTGAGGCGGGCGCCCTGGGCTACGTCGCCGGGCATCAAGAAATACACGAGGAGTGCCAGCGCAAGACCTGCGATCAGGCCGAGCCACTTGATGCGGTGGGTTTTGGGGTCCTCGGCCTCTGCACGTTCGCCGGGGGATTGGAAGTTGACCTCTTCACCGCGGTGCGGATCTGGATCAAGGTTCTTGAGGTGCGCGCCGGGCACCGCTGGGTGGCTCATGGGGATCTCCACGTCATTGTGATGGGGATTACGTGGTATTTATTCTATGAAGTTACTGAGTATTTCGCCCGTAACCTTGACGCGCGGCGGGTCACGAGCGCCAATGGCCCGCCCCGGTGAATGGGGGCGGGCCATTGGTTCGGATTCTCGCCGGGTCGGTCGCGTTTGAAGACGTGCC
>NZ_JAUNPE010000336.1 GCF_030536815.1 Kocuria sp. | reverse complement strand
CCCATTACGGAAAGCAGGCCCACATGTCAGACATCAATCCCCAGAACCCGCGTCCCGACCGTGAGCAGCTGGCCGCTGCAACCAATGAGGATTCGGGGTACAGCATCGAGGGAGATACTCCGCCCGCCGAGGGTCTGGGTGTGGGGGACACCAACAACGAGCTGGATGTCGACCGCCCCGGTGACCGTTCCAAGGGAAAAATCACGGTGGTAGTGCTCGCCGTCCTCGTGGCCGTGTTCGTGATCCTCGCGATCATTGGTCGCGTCATCGGGTTCATGTAAACCATTGCCGCGGGCCGGGATCAGAATCCCTGCGCCTGAATGATCGCGATCTTCTGCCACACCTTTCGGGCCATGTCGGAGGTGAGGGTCTCGATGCCCTCGACCGCATCGAGCACGTCACCGTCGGTGGTGTCCTCCGCGAAGAGCGCGGCCGTCTTTCCCACGAGTGAGAGCATTTCCGTGCAGTAGTCGAAGTAGTGGGCGAGCTGTTCACGGGTGAGGTCCAACCCGCCGTCGGCCCGGGAACCACGCTGGAGCCGCTCCGGCACCTTGGTGAGCTGGTGCATGTCGATCACGTGCGCCAAGGAGCGCAGCCGATGAACCAGACGCAGCACGCGGGCGCGTTCCAATCGTTCCGGGATCGCCACCAGGAAGAAAATGGCTATGCCCGCGAACACCAGGTTGTTGACCACGGTTTCCAGCAGCGGGAGCCAGTCCACCGGGCCCAACGAATCCGGTGTCTGCCAGATACTGACGGCAGCAAGCACAATCGCGCCACCGAAAATGGCGAGCACCGTGATGATCCCCAAGCGGGAGAGCAGCCGGGCAAGCCGAATGCGACGTCGACTGATGCCGCCACCACTGGTGACTTCATCGACGAGTCCCAGCAGTTCTCCGCACACCTCCCACAGACCGCGGTCCGGAAAGCGCGAATAAACCCGCTTCTGCAGGGCTGCCGTGGATTCGCGGACGGCGGTGCTGTCCAGGTGTTGGTAGCGGGAACCGGCGGGCGGAGCGTCGTCGTGATCGTCGGGCCGGGCGGGGAGTTCAGCGGGATAGGGCACCCATAGAGGGTACGGGACGGGACAGACCGAGGGCCGCCGATCCTTTCGCATCGGCGGCCCTCGACGTTCACAGTGAATCAACTCACCGGTCGAACCGCGCTCCGGCCGGGTTCGGCGGCAGCACGTAGAAGACCAGCAAAATGAGCGGCCCGAGGAACGGAATCAGAGACAGCAAGTACAGGAATCCGGACATGTTCACGTCATGCAGGCGCCGGACGGCGAGCGCAATGCTTGGAATGATGTGGGCCAACAGGAACACGAGGAACAGCAGCGACAGAAAGATCCCCAATCCGTTGGGTTCACTCCTCGCCGAGTATGAGTAGGACGTGGCGGATGAGACCGTATTGCTGCTCACCACCTCGCTGCCGACCGTGCTGATGAGCACCGTGAACAGGGCGTAGACCAGGAACATGAAGAGCGCAATCCACCAGTACTCGGAACGGCTGGCGCGCCCGGAGAACTGGGCGTACTTCTTGTAGAACCGCTTGATGGCTTGGCCGGGTCCCACGGGAAC
>NZ_JAUNPE010000335.1 GCF_030536815.1 Kocuria sp. | reverse complement strand
GTGATCCAGAATCGGAGCAGGTCAACCACCCAGTCGAACTCCGGGACCGTCAACACGGTGCGGCGCCGGGGCCCCGACCCGGCGGTGCCTTTGGCCCACCGGACGGTCACCGCGCCGAAGTCGCCGTACGCAGGCACATGCGGGTTGGGGCCGAAATCCTGCACGTCCAACATCGCCACCTCGCGACGCCGAAGCCCAAAGGCGTAGCAGACCTTGAACGCGATCGAGTCCCGCAACAGGGGAAGCCAGCGCTTACTCCCAGCAGCGAACTCACGATCGACCCGGTCGTCCACGTCATCAAAGAGTCTCTGCAGCTCCGTGGCTGTGAAGGCCCGGCGGCCAGCCGGAACAGCATCCTCGCAGGTGTGCCGCGGGGTGTTCCACTCGAACGCAATCTGCGCCGGAACATCGTCGAAGACCCGTTGGCACAGCGCACCCCACCCGTAACTCGAACTCGAGACGTAGGCACAGAACATCGCGATGGCATTGCTGTCCGAACGCAGCGTCGTCCAGCTCACCGGCTTCTCACCCGAGCGCCGCCCAGCCATGTAGTCATCCAGATCGACCGGCCTCCACGACCACGGGAACGTGCCCGCGAACTCCTGGAACCGGCGCAGCACCCCGCAGCGCCCGTCGATCGTTGCTCTCGTCAGCCCACGCGCCAGCATCTGCGCCCGCCAACCCTCGACCATCGCTTCAAACACGCGGTCCTCGGCACGGAACAGGCCGACCTCACCGTCGCGCAACAACCGCGGAACGAACCCAGGAACACCGTCCACGCCGACCTCCAACCCGTGGAAACCTGCATCTAATGCAAGAAACCTACGGGGCGCTGGACCGACGCACAAGCATCACATCCGCGGCGCCGACACCACGCCAGCCAACCCCGCCGCCCACCAGCGCAAACCCCATCATCCCAGGTAGACGGCAGTAACCGCACCTACCACTACTCCCGAGAGTTTAACGCCGATAAGCGTGATTCTGTAAAGCTAGCGGCTCAAAGCGCCTTAAACGCCGCTCGCCCGCACCCTGGCGTGGATACTTGATGACAATCTGCTCGCGCAGACCGTGCGTGGCCCGGCTGGCTACCCAGGGAACATCGAGGCCAGAACCAAAAGGGTCGAAAATGCGCAACACGTACTCGACAACGAGAGCTTGTACATTCGCCGGCCGCACAGCGCTCATTGTCGGCGTCGCCGCGCTGACCGTCGTCTACGGGTTTGCCCTGTTCATTAGAGGCCCGGATGTTGGCGCTAACAACGGTTGCACTAGCACATACAGTGATGCCCCGGCCCGCCAATCCCAGCGGGATGAATACCAGCGAATTCTTGATGAGGCGGATCCGACTTCCACGGTTGATTGGACCTCAACGTGGTCGTATTTCCCCCCGGGATGGGTTTGCTCTGCTCGCGGTTTGGTCGGTGGCGAAGGTCAGACGCTAGGCGTCATACGTCCACCGGCATGGGGAGCTGCAGTGGTCCTGACCGGGGCGGGGGCGACTATAGGCGGAGCACTCACACTCGCCGGCACCCATCTCGCACGATCGCGGAACACCGCACGCAATGCGCCCTACTAACGCTCG
>NZ_JAUNPE010000334.1 GCF_030536815.1 Kocuria sp. | reverse complement strand
ATGGTCCACGGCTCGTAGGGCTGGCCGTCCGCGTCCTCGAAGGGGAGCTTTTCGCGGTTCTTCCGGTTCTGGTCCGCGCGGATGTCCGCCGGGGTGGGGTCCTCGTGCATGGTTCCTCCTTAGCGTGGCGTCCGACGCCGCCGCGGTACGTTGCGTCCGCGAGGTGCCCGAGCGGCGTCGTTGCCAGAAAATACGGTGGTGCGCTGTTGTGACCTAGGTTATCCTGGACTAAATACTGACCGATCGTTCGGCTTGAAGTGTTGAGAAGGGACCGGCGCGTGAGCACCCAAACCATGACCCAGGACATCGAAATTCTCCCCAGCTACGTGAGCGGCCAGTGGTGGCGACCGGAGCACCCGGAGCGCATTGCGGACGTGAACAACGCGGCCACCGGCGAGCCCGTGGCACGGGTGAGCACCGACGGCCTGGACACCGCGGCCGCCATTGAATACGGCCGTACCGTGGGCCAGGAGAACCTGGGCACGCTGCGCATCCACGACCGCGCGTTGATCCTCAAGCAACTCGCGCAGTACCTCACCGAGCACAAGGACGAGCTCTACGAGATCTCCTACGCCACGGGCTCCACCGCCAAGGATCACTTGATCGACATCGACGGGGGCATCGGCACCGTGTTCACGTTCTCGTCCAAGGGACGCCGTGAACTGCCGAACTCCAACGTGATCGTGGACGGCGCCGTGGAGCAGCTTTCGCGCGACGGTTCGTTCCTGGGCGAGCACATCTACACCCGCATCCCCGGTGTGGCCGTGCAGATCAACGCGTTCAACTTTCCCGTGTGGGGCATGCTCGAGAAGTTCGCCCCGGCGTTCATTGCCGGCGTGCCGACCATTGTGAAGCCGGCAACGCCCACCGGGTACGTGACCGAGGCGTGCGTGCGCCTGATGCTGGATTCCGGTCTGCTGCCCGAGGGATCGCTGCAACTGATTTCCGGTTCCGCCCGTGACCTGCTCGATCACTTGGACGCTCGCGATCACGTGGCCTTCACCGGTTCCGCCGCGACCGCCAAGTCCCTGCGCTCGCACACCAACGTGCAGGACAAGGGTGTGCGTTTCACGGCGGAAACCGACTCCCTCAACGCCGCCATCATGGCCCCGGACGTGACCGCGGATTCGCCCGAGTTCGAGGCGTTCGTGAAGTCCGTGGTCCTGGAGATCACCGCCAAGGCCGGCCAGAAGTGCACCGCCGTGCGCCGTGTGATCGTCCCGCAGGACATCCGTTCGGAAGTCATCTCGGCCATTGAGGCTCGCGTAGCCGCACGCGCGACGGTGGGCGATCCGCGCTCCCCCGAAACCACCGTGGGTGCGCTGGCCTCCGCCGAGCAGCAGTCCGAGGTTGCCCGCTCCGTGCGCACCCTGATCGACTCCGGTGCGGTCGTGGAATTCGGCGGCCCGGAGGCACTGTCCTCGGTTCCCTCCGAGGGCGCATTTTTCCCGGTGACCCTGTTGTCCTTTGACAACGCCCGCACCCCCGCCGTGCACGAGGTCGAGGCGTTCGGGCCCGTCACCTCCGTGATCAGCTACAACGGCACAGTGTCCGACGCCGTGGAGATCGCCGCCCTGGGCGG
>NZ_JAUNPE010000333.1 GCF_030536815.1 Kocuria sp. | reverse complement strand
ACCACATCCGGCCGGGTCACCTCCCCTAAACTTTCAACCAGCAGAGCCGCACGCAATGACGCGCGCCGTCACGTACTTCGAGGAGCCAGGCATGCAATTTCACCAGCACGGATATGTTTCCGAGGATCCGCGAATCGCTGCTCCTCAGGGCTACGGAATCGACCGCCCGGAAGACCTTCCGGATGAGATGGACGTCCTGATCGTTGGCACCGGCCCCGCCGGCGTGATCGCCGCAGCCCAGTTGACCCAGTACCCCAACGTGAATACGCGCATCATTGAGCGCCGCCCCGGTCGCCTGCAGATCGGTCAGGCGGACGGTATCCAGGCCCGCAGCGTGGAGACGTTCCAGTCCTTCGGTTTCGCCGAGCGCATCACCCAGGAGGCCTTCCACCTGACCGAGATGTGCTTCTGGAACCCGGATCCCGAAAATCCGGAGAACATCGTGCGCACGGGTCGTCCCGCGGATGACCCGTACGGCGTCTCCGAGTTCCCGCACCTGATCGTGAACCAGGCACGCGTGCTCGACTACTTCTTGGAAGCCGCCGCTGACGGCCCCGCCAAGATCAAACCCAACTACGGTATCGAGTTCGGCGGCCTGCAGGTCGATCAGGATGCGGAGTACCCCGTGTCCGTCACGGTCCGTTACGCAGCCGGCGAGCGCGAGGGCGAAGAGCGCACCATTCGCGCCAAGCACGTCTTTGGTTGCGACGGCGCCGGCTCGGGTGTGCGCAAGGCCATCGGTCGCAAGCTCGAGGGCAAGGGCGCCAACCACGCATGGGGCGTGATGGACGTTCTGGCCAACACGGACTTCCCGGATATCCGCACCAAGTGCGCGATCAACTCCCGCAACGGCTCAATCCTTTTGATCCCCCGCGAGGGCGGTTTCTTGTTCCGCATGTACGTGGACTTGGGCGAAGTGGCCGCGGACGACAACCGCAAGGTGCGCCAAACCCCGGTCGAGGAGATCATCAGGCGCGCCAACCAAATCATCAACCCCTACAGCGTGGATGTGAAGTCCGTGGCGTGGTCTTCGGTCTACGAGGTGGGCCACCGACTGACGGACCATTTCGACGACGTCGACACCGAGGACCGCGGCACTCGCGTACCCCGCGTGTTCATCGCCGGCGATGCCTGCCACACGCACTCCGCCAAGGCCGGCCAGGGCATGAACGTGTCCATGCAGGATGGTTGGAACCTGGGGTGGAAGCTGGGCGCCGTGCTGTCCGGGCGCGCCAGCGAATCGTTGCTGGACACTTACTCCGAGGAACGTCAGGTGATCGCCAAGAACCTGATCGACTTCGATCGCGAGTGGTCCACGCTGATGGCCACCCCGCAGGACAAGTTGCCGGACCCCTCCTACCTGGAGGATTTCTACGTCAAGACGTCCGAGTTCCCGGCCGGGTTCATGACCGAGTACCAGCCATCCCTGATCACCGCGGGCGCCGAGCACCAGGACCTGGCCGCCGGCTACCCCGTGGGCAAGCGCTTCAAGTCCGCCCGCGTGATGCGTGTGTGCGATGCCAACCCTCTGCACCAGGGCCACCAGGCAACGGCTGATGGCCGCTGGCGCATCCACGTCTACGC
>NZ_JAUNPE010000156.1 GCF_030536815.1 Kocuria sp. | reverse complement strand
CCGCCATGGGAGCGGTTCCCACGTCCATGGTCGTGTCGCTGACCCTGCCCGGGAACACCCCCGTGCGCTGGGTGCAGGATTTCGCCGCCGGGCTGACGGAAGCCTTCGAGAGGCTCGGCGCCACGGAATGCGCCCTGGTGGGTGGGGATCTGGGGCGCGGGCGAGAACTGTCCGTGACCGCTACGGTCCTGGGGGTCATGGAGCGCGGGGAGCCCGTACTGCGCTCAGGAGCGGGCGCGGGGGGAACCCTAGTGCACGCGGGCGTTCTCGGACACGCTGCTGCCGGGCTCTGCTCGCTGGAAGCTCCGCCCGGCACCGGCTGGGATCACTATCCCGAGGTTGAGCGGAGAGAGCTCGAACGCGCACAACTGCGTCCCCGCGCCCCGATCGGTGCGGGGCCACGAGCGGCACGGGCCGGGGCGAGCGCCATGATCGACATCTCCGACGGGCTGCTACGGGACGCCGGCCGCGTGGCGCGAGCGAGCGGCGTCGTCATCGACCTGGATCCGGTCGCGCTGCAGGAGTCCGTGGCAATGCTGACGGAGGCCGGGCACGCCGCGGGTGCGGACCCGTGGCGCTGGGTGCTGACCGGCGGCGAGGATCACGGACTGCTGGCCGTCATTCCGCCCGGTGTTCAGGTTCCCCCGGGGATGCGTGCGATAGGCTCGTGTGCGCCCGCGGACCGCCGACAGGCGTTCCCCGGGGACAGCGCCGTCACCATTGCCGGGCAGGATCCGAGCCAATGGCTCGGCTACGACGTGGGTGAAGGATGGGATCATTTTGAGCCATAAAGGAGGCTCTACCGTATCGGCCGTGCGCGACTGGTTGGATTCCGCGCACCGTGCCCTGACGGAGCACACCGACGTGCTCAATGATCTCAATGTTTTTCCCGTGGCCGATTCGGACACCGGCGTCAATCTCAGCACCACGGTGGGCTACGCGACCGAGGCGGCACAGCTGATCGAAGGCAATGACATTGGCGAGCTGCTCCAACATGCCGGCCGCACCGCTCTGGAACAGGCCCGCGGAAACTCGGGCGTGCTCATGGCCTTGACGTTGACCGCCATGGGAACGTCCCTCGAAGGGTCCATGCGGGTCACAGCCGGCGAACTGCGCGATGCGTTCTCCGCCGCTCAGGTCCGCTGCTGGTCGGCCCTCACCGATCCGGTGGAGGGAACGATGATCTCCGTTCTCGATGCCGTGAGCAAGGTGTCCCTGCCCGAGACCTCCCCGGACGGCTCCAATCAGCAGCTCTCCGACTGGCTGGACCTGGTGATCGCCCGCGGGAACCACGCGGTGATCGACACGGTGGAGCAACTGCCGGTCCTGCACGAACGCGGCACCGTGGATTCCGGTGCGCTGGGCATGCTGATCGTGCTGGTCGAGCTCAGGGCAGCCCTGACAGGGGACGAGCAACGGCACAACCCGGTCCCGGACATCATCCGAGACTATTCCGACCACACCGGATACCAGGACAACCATGATTGCGCGGGCTTCGAGGTCATGTGCACCGTGAAACTCTCCGCCCTGGATGCCGCCGAACTGCGCCACGAACTGGACAGCGCCGGAGACAGCGTGCTGGTCAGCGCGGTGAGCGAATCGGACAACGACGAATACACGTGGCGCGTTCACGTGCACGTCGCAGACCCCGAGGAAGCACTCGCGCTCATGCGCGCTCACGGGCACGCGGTCAACGTGAGCGTGACCTCGCTGGGACCCGACGACCACCGGGTTTCCCCGTGACCAGCGGGGCCGCGCGGGTCTCGGCCTTCGCCGGGCTCCTGGACCAACCGCTGTCCCGCTACATTCCCGGTAATGCACCCACCGCCACGGTCAAGTTGCTCGAGAAGGATCTGGGCATCACCACCGTGGGTGGGCTGTTGGACTACGCGCCGCGCCGCTACATCCGCCGTGGCCACCTGCAGCTGCTGAGTGATCTGATCGCCGGGGAACGGACGTCCTTCGTGGCCCGCGTGGAATCCTCCTCGACGCGGCGCATGCAGCGGGACCCGCGCCGCAGCCTGACCGATGTGATCGTCTCGGACGGCACCGGGGCCAGCCTCAAAATCACGTTCTTCAACGCGTACACCGCCCAGAAAGAATTGCCGGTGGGAACCCACGCGCTGTTCACGGGTAAGCCCGAACTCTACCGCGGCCACCTGTCCATGACGGGCGCCGATTACGCCGTGGTGGACACCCCGGACTCCGTCACGGATTTCACGTCCCAATCCGGTGAGGTCTACCCCATCCCGGTGTATCCGGAAAGGGGCAAGCTCACCACCCCGCGGATCACGCGCGCTGTCCAGCAACTGCTGCTCACCGCAGACCTGGACTCGCTCACGGACCCGATTCCGCAGCACATCCTGGAGCGCGAGACACTCGTGGGCCTCGCGCAGGCCTACCGTGACCTGCACCGCCCGGAATCCGTGGACGCGTTCCAGGCGGCGCAAGAGCGTTTCCGGTACCAGGAGGCCTTCGTACTGCAAACGGAACTCGCGCGGCGTCGTCATGAGCACGCGTCCCAGCCCGTCGCCGAGCGCCCCGCCCGCGCGGACGGGCTCTTGTCCCGCTACGACGCCGCCCTGCCGTTCACCCTGACGGACGGTCAACAGGCGGTGGGTGAGCAGATCCGGGCCGAACTGGCCGGCACCGCCCCCATGAACCGCCTGCTCCAGGGCGACGTGGGTTCCGGTAAGACCGTGGTGGCCCTGCGCGCGATGCTCCAGATCGTGGACACCGGGGGTCAGGCGGCCATGCTTGCGCCCACCGAGGTACTCGCCCAGCAGCACTACGACAAGATCGTGACCTCTCTGGGCCCGCTCGCCCGCCCCGATCAACTCGACGGCGACCCGGACGGCACCAAGGTCGTGTTGCTGACCGGTTCCCTTCCCACGGCGGCCAAACGCGTCGCGCTCCTGGACATCGCCAGCGGCGCGGCCGGCATTGTGGTCGGAACGCACGCACTCATCCAGGAGAAAGTGCAGTTCGCGGACCTCGGCCTGGCGGTCGTGGACGAGCAACATCGCTTTGGCGTGGAACAGCGCGACGCGCTGCGCGACAAGGCCGGGCACACGCCCCACACCCTGGTCATGACGGCGACCCCCATCCCGCGCACCGTGGCCATGACGGTCTTCGGCGACCTGGACGTGAGCACCCTGCGCGAGCTGCCCGGGGGCCGCCGCCCCATCCACACCCACGTGGTGGGCCTGGCCGAGCACGGCCCCGCGTGGGAACGCCGCGTGTGGGCGCTCGCGGGCGAGCACATTTCGCGCGGCCGCCAGGTGTACGTGGTGGCACCCAAGATCGGCGACGACGCCGCCCTCCCGCCCTTCGATTCGCTGCGCGGCTCATTGCTCGCCGCCCAGGAGGCGGGTGATGATGGGGACGGCCCGGAACCGGCCACCGTCCAGTGGCTCGAACGGCTGATCAGCGCCCAACCGGAGCTGCGGGACGCCCGCATTGCCGTGCTGCACGGCCGCCAGGATCCGCTCGTGAAGTCCGAGACCATGAACCGGTTCGCGGCCGGTGAGATCGACGTGCTCATCTCCACCACGGTGATCGAGGTGGGAGTGGACGTGGCCAACGCCTCGCTGATGATCATGGTGGACCCGGAGCGCTTCGGGATCTCCCAGCTGCATCAGTTGCGCGGGCGCATCGGCCGTGGCGAGCACGAGAGCACGTGCTTGTTGGTGACCCGCAGCGACCCCGAGCATCCCGGCCGCGAACGGCTCGCCGCGGTGGCCGCCACCACGGACGGTTTCGAACTCGCGGAAGTGGACCTCCGGCTGCGCCGCGAAGGTAACATTCTGGGCGCGTCCCAGTCCGGTCGAAAGTCCGGGTTGCGCTGGATCAGTGCCCTGCGGGACGAGGCCTTGGTGGCCCGGGCCCGGGAGGATGCCGAAGCGGTCATTGCCGAGGATCCGCACTTGGCCCGGCACACCGAACTGCTAACCGCCATTGGTCGCGTGGTGGACGAGAACAGCCAAGCATTTTTGGAGCGCGGATGACACGCATCATTTCCGGAACCGCAGGTGGGCTGCGCATCAAGTCGGTCCCCGGGTCGGCCACCCGACCCACGACCGACCGCGTCAAGGAATCCCTGTTCGCACGCCTGGACGCATGGGGTATGTGCCGGGACGCCCGGGTGCTGGACCTGTTCGCCGGTTCGGGAGCCCTTGGACTCGAGGCGGTGAGCCGGGGAGCGCGTGAGGTGACCCTGGTCGAAAAGGCCGCCGGGGCAGCGTCGGTGTGCAGGGCCAATGCCCACGTGCTCGCCAGCGCCCGACCGGACGCCCTCATCACCACGGTGCAGTCTCCCGTGGCAACCTTCCTTGCGCGGCAGGGAAGTCATCGCTGGGACCTGGTGCTGGTGGATCCGCCGTACCCGCTGCCCAATGAGGACCTGACGGTGCTGCTGGCGCGCCTGGTGGGGCACCTCGGTTCGGGAGCGGTCATCGTGGTGGAACGATCCGGGCGCACCGAGGAACCCGAGTGGCCGACAGGATTGCAGCGCTTCGAGCACAGCACCCACGGTGAAACGGTGCTCTGGTACGTCGAGGAGACCCCGGATGAGGAATCCACTGAGAGCTCTGCCGACCGGGCGTCCTAGAAGCCGGTCCCGTGTGTTCCGGGCTACTGGTTCTGGGTCTCAGAGCGACAGCGCGAGATCGGCCATAGCCTTGCGCAGCACCTCCGAGCGCTTGCAGAACGCCAAGCGGAGCCAGTCCGAGTAGAGGTCGCGGTTGGCCTCAC
>NZ_JAUNPE010000332.1 GCF_030536815.1 Kocuria sp. | reverse complement strand
AATCGTCCAGGTCGCGCTCGCGCACCACGGTGTCGTGCTGGAGACTACCGATGAGTGGGCGCACCAGAGTCGACTTCACCGGAGTGACCAAACCGATCCAGTACGCCGCCAGTTCTGCAGTGGTCACCGGTGCAATGAGGAAGAAGCGCGGGATCTTGTTCAGCGCACTCGCGTACTCCTTGAGCATGTCCGCGTATTCGAGAGGTTCGGGCCCGCCCACGTCGAAGGTGCGATTCACATCCTCGGGTAGGTCCGCGGCCGCCACCAGGTAGTGCATCACGTCCGCCACGGCAATGGGGTGGATGTGGTTGCGCACCCACTTGGGAGCAATGGCGCCGGGAAGCCGCTCGGACAGGTGCCGAATCATGGTGAAGGACGAGGACCCGTCCCCGACCACCACACCGGTTTGCAGAGCCGCGGTGGGCACGCCGGAATCCATCAGCACCCGGCCCACTTCCACGCGGGAACGCAGATGGTCGGACAGCTCCTCCGTGGACGTATCCGCGGGGTGGAGTCCGCCGAGATAGACGATCCTCTTCACGTGCGCGTTGCGCGCGGCCGTGGCGAAGGTGTCCGCCATGGACTTTTCTTCTTCCACGAAGTTCTCGGTGTTTCCCATGGAGTGCAACAAATACCAGGCGACCTCGACATCCTCCATGGCCCGGGCGATGTCCTGGGCGTCGGAGGCGTCACCCTCAATGACCTCCGCCTCGCCGGGTCCGGCCTTGCGACCATCAACCACCACGCGATCACCCCAAGAGAGGTGACGGACCTTGTCCGCGCTGCGGCTGAGTAGGCGTACCCGCCAACCCTGGTCCAGCAGTTTCTGAGCAACGTTGCCGCCAATGTATCCGGTGGCACCGGTGACCAGTGCCAATCGTGTGGTCTCACTCATGTTGCAGCTCCTGACATGGGCGGCGCCTCGATGGCGGGCGGCACCCGTGGTTTTTGAATCACTGTACGCGGAGCGAATCCGCGGCGCCGGGAAGGGGACGGCTGTGAAGCCGCGCGTATCCAATGCGTGCCGTCCGTGCGGCGGCGACCTATTGTTGTGTCATGAATCATGCCGCCGGTTCGTCACCCACTCGCTCCCCGTCCCTGGCCCGCACCGTCACCACCGGTGGGTTGTTCCTGTTCATCCTCGGAGACGTGCTCGGGGCGGGCGTCTACGTCCTGGCCGGGGAGATCGCCAAGATCTCCGGGGGTGCCTTGTGGGTGCCCCTGCTGGTCGCACTGCTGCTGGCCCTGCTGACCGCCGGTTCGTACGCCGAGCTCGCCACCAAGTACCCCAAGGCCGGGGGATCCTCGCACTACGCGACCCGCGCCTTCGGGCCGTTCGTCGGGTTCCTGGTGGGCTTCTGCATGCTGTCCGCGGGCATCGTCTCCGTTGGTGCGCTGTCGCTCGGTTTCGCCGGGGACTACCTGGCCGTGTTCGTCCAACTGCCCACGATCCTGGTGGTGGTGCTGTTCCTGGGATTGCTGGCGGCCCTGAATGCCCGCGGTATCTCCGAGTCGCTCGGCGCCAACCGCGTGGCGACGATCATCGAGGTGTCCGGGTTGTTGCTGGTGATCGCCCTCGGTGCCCTGGTGGTGATCC
>NZ_JAUNPE010000012.1 GCF_030536815.1 Kocuria sp. | reverse complement strand
AATTCTTGGTATCAACAAACTAGGCACACTATTGAGTTGACAAACAACAAACCACTCCTCGACACCCTGCGGGTTCGAAGTCGGTTGCGATCTGCGAGCTTAGGCGAGATCGGAACGGCGGGTCAAATCCGGTTGAACCCTGGGGTTCTTCTGAAAACTTACCTTGCGATCTCTTGCTCGCGGGGATTCATCCTAGCACATCCGCGGCGTCTTGCAACACCCTGGAACCGTGAAGGTTGAATCTTTTGTCGCCCGTCTCGGTCCTTCTCAGAAGAACTTCGCCGCGGCGACTCGGTAGACATTACACACTTGCCGCGGGAACGACAAACCCGCGGAACGAACCTTTCGGTTCGCGCCGCGGGTCGCGGGTTGACGCGCTAGTTGACGTCGTTCTTCGACTGAGATGCCGGCTTCAAATACAGCACCGCAAGCGGGGGAACGGTCATCTCCGCTGAGGCGGGCTTGTCGTTGAAGGCGCCCTCCGTGGCTACGACCTTCCCGAGGTTGCCCACCCCGGATCCCCCGAAGAGTTCCGAGTCCGTGTTCAGCACCTCGTCCCATTCACCGGCCCACGGCAACCCCACGCGGAAGTTCTCATGCGGGTTACCAGCAAAGTTGGCAACGCACACCAGCGGGTTGCCCTGATCGTCCCAGCGGGTGAACGACAGGGTATTGCGCCCGGCGTCGTTGGCATCGATCCATTCGAAACCGGACGGGTCGTTGTCACGGACATAGAGCGCGGGGGTGCCCCGGTAGATCTCGTTGAGGTTCTTCACGAGTTCTTGCACTCCGTGGTGGGGAGGGGTCTCGGAGAGCCACCAGTCCAGGCCGTGTTCCTGCGACCATTCGGATTCCTGGGCGTACTCGGTTCCCATAAAGATCAGTTGCTTACCCGGGTGCGCCCACATGTACGCGAGGTAGGCACGCACGTTGGCCAGCTGCTGCCATCGGTCCCCCGGCATCTTGCGCAACAACGATCCCTTTCCGTACACGACTTCGTCGTGGGAAATGGGGAGGATGAAGTTCTCGGAGTAGGCGTAGACCATGGAGAACGTTGCCTTGTTGTGGTGGTAATGGCGGTTGAACGGGTCTTCCGCCATGTACTCCAGGCTGTCGTGCATCCAGCCCATGTTCCACTTGATGCCGAATCCGAGACCACCCGCTTCGGTGGGCTTGGTGACGCCCGGGAACGACGTGGATTCTTCCGCAATCATCACAATGCCGGGGTTGCGACGGTAGGCCGTGGCATTGGATTCCTGCAGGAACCCAATGGCTTCGAGATTCTCGCGGCCGCCGTACTTGTTGGGTTCCCATTCGCCGTCGTTACGCGAATAGTCCAGGTACAGCATGGAGGCCACGGCATCCACGCGCAGACCGTCGATGTGGTACTCCTCGAGCCAGTAGTTGGCATTGGCAACCAAGAAGTTGCGCACCTCGGAGCGGCCGTAGTCGAAGATCAACGTGCCCCAGTCCTTGTGCTCACCGCGGCGGGGATCCGAGTGCTCGTACAGCGGTTCGCCATCGAATTTCGCAAGCGCCCACTCGTCCTTGGGGAAGTGGCCCGGCACCCAGTCGACGAGCACACCGATACCGGCCTGGTGCAACTGGTCAACCAGGTAACGGAACTCGTCAGGAGAACCGAACCGAGAGGACGGTGCGTAGTAGGAGGTGACCTGGTAACCCCAGGAACCACCGAAGGGGTGTTCGGCAACCGGCATGAGCTCCACGTGGGTGAACCCTTGCCATGTCAGGTATTCGACCAACTCGCGTGCGAGATCCACATAACCCAAGCCCTTGCGCCACGAACCGATGTGGAGTTCGTACACGCTCATGGGCGCGTTGTGGGGATCGGTCTGGGCTCGTTTGGCCATCCACTCGGAGTCCTGGAATTCGTAGGTGGACTCGAAGACCCGGGATGCCGTGGACGGCGGTACTTCCGTTCCGAACGCCATGGGGTCGGCCTTGTCCCGCCAGCTACCATCACGGCCCTGGACACGGAACTTGTAGGTGTCCCCCGAGCCCATTCCCGGGATGAACAACTCCCAGATGCCGGTGGAGCCCAGCGAGCGCATCGCGTGCTCGGAACCGTCCCAGCCGTTGAAATCACCAATGACACGCACGGCGCGAGCATTGGGGGCCCACACCGCAAAGCTCACGCCCCGGATCTCTCCCATGGCCGAGGGGTACCGGTGAACGTGCGCACCCAGCGCAGTCCAAAGCGTCTCGTGGCGCCCTTCACCCATCAGATGCAGGTCCAACTCGCCCAGGGTGGGTGCAAAGCGGTACGGGTCATCCAGAACTTGCGGTTCCTGCCCGCTGTAGGTCACCTCTAGACGATAATCCGGGATACGCCCCTCCTCATGACAGGCAACGACACCCGAGAAGATGCCGCCCCACTCGTGTTCGAGCGGGTACAGACCGTCCACGGTGCGCACCGAAACGTCGCTCGCGAACCGACGCAACGTACGAATGGTGACCGTGTCATCACCGTTCGGGTGAGCGCCCAGCACCGAGTGGGGATCGTGGTATCTGCCCTCTGCCACGGCCGCCAGCACCTCTTGGGACACGGGCTTGGGCTTGTTCTCCCCGGATGGGCCGGCGTCCTGATCCGTGTTCTGCGACATCTCCGCGGGCACGGGGCGCTGCTTTCCCGTGGGTTCCGGATCAGCCGAGGTGTCCGGAGTGTGTCGGGGGTCCTGCTCTCGCTCGGTACTCACTACTTCCTCAGTTCTGAAGGTGTCGTCGGAGTTCTGATGATCGTCCGTCGTGGCTGTCACGCTACGGGAGCTTGCGTCGCGTAGCGAACGGATGACGGCATCGGTCGGTACATCCACCCAGTCGGGACGGTTGCGCTGTTCATAGACCACTTCGTACAGCGCCTTGTCCAGCCACAGCGCTTGGAACAGCACGGATTCCGTGTCGAGGGTCCGGCCGCTGACCTCGCGGTAACCCTCGAGAAAGGCCGACGACGCCGCCCGCGTCCATTCCTGCGTGTCCTCGGACCGGTCGCGACCGGCCATGGCGCCGGCGTAATCCAGGGAACGCAGCATGCCCACGACATCGCGGAGCGCAACGTCCGGGCGTACTCGCTCCTTGATGGGGCGCAACGGTTCACCCTCGAAATCGAGAACCTTGAAACCATCGTCCCGGTTGTAGAGCACCTGACCCAGGTGATAATCCCCGTGAATGCGCTGCAGAGGAGGCAGCTCGTGGAGGTTTTCGAGCTCGGCCATGAGTGATTCGAGGACCTGCTCGAACTCGCTGAACCGGTCGCCGCATGCCTCCCAGGCCCAGCGCAACCGCCCCGAAATGTCCTTCAGGAAAGCATTGCGGGCGTCGTGGTCGACGGTGACCGGGTCGAAGGCAGCAATCAGATCCGCGTGCACACGCGCCGTGGTGGCCCCCAGTTCCCGGGCACGGTCCGTGAAGTCCGCGCCGTTCGTTGCACTGTCGACCGCCATGGCCCATGCGTCCTGCGCGTGGTCCACGAAGTGTGCCGCCACGGCCAGCTGGCCCGCGGTCGTCACGAGTCCTTGGCGCCACTGGGCATCGATCCACCCTGCAGTGGCCGGCACGGCCGAAGATCCCTGCGAGGTGAGCTCCACGCCGACCTCGACATCCGGGTTGCGCCCTTCCCCCACCACACGGAAGAACTTCACGATGACCGCGTCACCACGCAGGGCGGTGTCCGACGACGTCTCGTGGGCGGGCGGGGTCAGGATCACCGACGTGTTCGACTGTTCCGAAGAAATGACGCGGACCTGGTCGGAGCCGGAGATCCTGTACTGCATGTTGAGCGCGCCCGTGTACTTGCCGTGGATGCCCATACCGTGGCGCAGCACACCACCGACACCGAGTTGGGTGTCCATGATGCGCAGCACGGCGTCCAGGAATGCGGGGTCGCCCACGGCGTCGTAGAGATAAGACGTGCCGGCGTGGTCTTCGTCCAGTTCGGAACTCGCGCGGGCGCGGGGTTCCTGGTTCGACGGTGGCTTGTCCGGCCCGGCGTGCGTGGGCTCGTCAGTGGGTGAGGTGGCCTGCTCCGCGGTGGCCCCCGAGCGGCGTCGTTCCCAGAACGACCCCGCCTGCCGAACCGCACGCCTCAGGAAGGAGGTTGAGGCATCCACGCCGGCCACGATCTGCTCGGGTAGAGCGCGACTGGGACCGGTGCCCTGATAGGAGCCGATCAGGTACCGCTCGTACTCGGCCAGCGGCTCGGCGGTGCGTACTACCGGAACATTCAGCAGCTCGCTGCGATCACCCACGGTGGCCCGAACCAGGTACACCACATGATCGCGCACGAGCGAATCCGTGCCCTCGAGGTCGAGGTCCAGCTGCACACGGCCCGCGACATCAAGCGTGATCTCCTCAGCTATGGCGGTGATCGGGAACCAGCGTTGCCGCGGCAGCCAGTCACGCAACCGGTCCAGAACCTGTTGATCCGTCATTGTGTGTTCCCCGCTTCCCTCAGATACATCTTCGTGGAGTGCCCCACCGGTCAGTCGTTACGCGCGGGCTTGATGATAGGCATCGCGATGGTTTCCGGGTGGGATCCGTCGATCGAGGACGCGCTGCGCAACCGCAGCCAGAAGAAGTCCTGCGATCCCAGGGTGATCCGGTAGCGACCGGACTCATCGAACTCACCGAAAGGCTCCCCGCCGAACAGTTCGCGGGTACCGCGACCGGCGTACTCGGGCAGCGTCAGCGAGCAACTGGCCGGCACATGCGACAGGTTAAAAATGCTGAGCACCGTTTCGCCGTGCTCGTCATCCGCATCGTGGGGATCCAAGCGACGCAAGAACGCAAGCACCGACTCGTGATCGGTGTCCACGTTCACGTAGTCCCCCATTCCGAATGCCGGGTGTGCCTTGCGGACCATGAGCATTTGCCGGATCCAATGCAACAGCGACGAGGACGACGCAAGCTGGGTCTCCACGTTGGTCTGGGTGTAGTTGTACACCAGTGACTGGATCACCGGGAGGTACAGCTTGCCCGGATCCGCGGTGGAAAACCCGGCGTTACGATCCGGGGTCCATTGCATAGGCGTGCGGGAGGCATCACGGTCGTCCAGCCAGATGTTGTCGCCCATGCCGATCTCATCCCCGTAGTAGAGGAACGGCGAGCCCGGTAGCGACAAGAGCAACGCGTGGGCGAGCTCCAGCTCGGCCCGCGAGTTGTCGAGCAACGGCGCCAGGCGACGTCGGATACCGATGTTGGCTCGCATGCGCGAATCCGGGGCGTACCAGCCCAGCATGGCCTGGCGTTCCTCGCTGGTCACCATTTCCAAGGTCAACTCGTCGTGGTTGCGCAAGAACGTACCCCACTGGGTGCCCGCGGGAATCTGCGGCGTGTTCTCCATGGTGGAGACGATGGGCTCGGCCTTCTGGTCACGCAGCGCGTAGTAAATGCGCGGCATGATCGGGAAGTGGAAGCACATGTGGCACTCGGGTGAGGTCTCCGTTCCGAAGTACTCCACGACCTCATGCGGCATCTGGTTGGCTTCAGCAATGATCACGCGCCCCGGGTAGAGCTCGTCCACCATGGTGCGCAAGTTGACCAGGAAATCGTGGGTGCCCGGCAGGTTCTCGCAATTGGTGCCGTCCTCCTCGATCAGGTACGGGATGGCATCCGCGCGGAAGCCGTCAATGCCCATGTCCAACCAGAACTTGACCACGTCGAACACGGCCTGGACGACCTTGGGGTTCTCGAAGTTGAGGTCCGGCTGGTGGGAGAAGAAACGGTGCCAGAAGAACTGACGCCGCACCGGATCGAAGGTCCAGTTGGACTCCTCCGTGTCCACGAAGATGATGCGCGCGTCCTGATACTTCTCATCCGTGTCGGACCACACGTAGAAATCGCCGAAGGGCCCCTCCGGATCTTCGCGGGACGCCTGGAACCACGGGTGCTGATCCGAGGTGTGGTTCAACGGCAAGTCGGTGATCACGCGCAGTCCGCGCGCGTGAGCCTCGGCCACGAGCCGCTTGAAATCGCTGACCGTACCGAACTCATCCAACACCGAGTAGTAGTCGGAGATGTCGTAGCCGCCGTCGCGCAGCGGGGACTCGTAGAACGGTGGAATCCACAGGCAGTCGATGCCCAGCCACTGCAGGTAATCCAGCTTGTCGATCAGCCCGGAGAAATCACCGGAGCCATCGCCATTGGCGTCCGAGAACGCCCGCACCAGAACTTCGTAGAAAACGGCTTTGCGGAACCAGTCCGGATCGTGCGAAATACCCGGCGCGTTGAGGTGGAAGGGTGTGCTGGTCATGGTCGGTTGCTGTGGCCTCTCAAAGGTGACGTGGACATACTGGTGGCACAGGGTTGATCCGAGCCATCACGGGGATCACTTCACGTTGCGTCGAATGTGCAGGATGTGCGCGGGCTCAATGTAGGGATCCAGACGGACGTAGTTGTGGGTCCCCCACTTCCAGCTGGCACCGGAAATCAGATCATCCACCCAGAACGAACCGTCCTCGTTGAAGTCATCATCGCCCAGACCCAGAGAATCCAGTTCCAGCCACACCGTGGCCTCACGCGTGGCGTGCGTGTCGGTATTGATGACGACGATCACGGTGTCCTTCACCTCGTGACCATCGCGTTCCACGGTTTTGGTCTTGGAGTACGCAACGATGGCGGAATCGGTCGTGGATTGCACGGTGAGGTTCTGCAGGTCACCCAGCGCCGGGTGGTCCCGGCGGATCTCGTTGAGCCGGGTGATGTAAGGGGCCAGCGACTCGCCCCGATCAACCGCGCCCTGGAAATCACGGGGGCGCAGTTCGAACTTCTCGTTGTTTATGTACTCCTCGGCACCCGGGCGGGCCACGTGCTCGAACAGTTCGTACCCCGCGTAGACGCCCCACAACGGTGAGGCAGTCGAAGCCAACGCCGCGCGCACCTTGAAGGCCGCCGGACCACCGAACTGCAGGTACTCGGTGAGGATGTCCGGGGTGTTGACGAAGAAGTTCGGCCGGTAGGCGGATGAGGTTTCGTGGGAAACCTCTTCGAGGTACTCCTCGATCTCTTCCTTGGTGTTGCGCCAGGTGAAGTACGAGTAGGACTGCTGGAATCCGGCCTTGGCCAAGCCCTGCATCATGGCCGGGCGGGTAAAGGCCTCCGCGAGGAACACGGTGTTCGGGTGCTCTTCGCGCACACGGGCAATGAGCCACTCCCAGAACCACAGGGGCTTGGTGTGCGGGTTGTCCACGCGGAAGATGTCCACGCCGTGGCTGATCCACAGTTCGACCACGCGCAGCACCTCGCGGGCCAGACCCTGCGGATCGTTGTCGAAGTTCAGCGGGTAGATGTCCTGGTACTTCTTGGGCGGGTTCTCCGCGTAGGCAATGGTGCCGTCGGCGCGGGTGGTGAACCATTGCGGGTGTTCGGCGACCCATGGGTGGTCGGGGGACGCCTGCAGTGCGAGGTCCAAGGCCACTTCCAGGCCCAGTTCGTGAGCGTGGGCCACGAACTTGTCGAAGTCTTCGAAGGTGCCCAGGTCAGGGTGGATGGCGTCGTGACCGCCCTCGGCCGAGCCGATGGCCCACGGAGAGCCAGGGTCCTGCGGTCCGGCCTCGAGTGAGTTGTTGGGCCCCTTGCGGTGGTTCCGTCCGATCGGGTGGATGGGCGGCAGGTACGCCACGTCGAAGCCCATGGCCGCGGCTCGGTCCAGGGCCTCGACGGCCGTGGTGAAGTTGCCGGAGATCCACTGGCCCGCTTCCGCATCCCAGGTGGCGCCTTCGGAGCGCGGGAAGAACTCGTACCACGATCCACGACCCGCCGCTTCGCGTTCGACCTCGATCGGGAACCGCTGGGACGAGCTCAACAGGTCGCGCAACGGGCGCTCGGCCACGTATGCCCTGACCTGGGCGGAAGTGCCAGCAGCCAGCCGGTCCTCGACCGACAGACCGGTATCCATCATGCGGGCCGCGGCGTCCTCGAAGGCCTGCGCCTCCGCCGTGGAACGCGAGGATTCCTTGGACGCTGCTTCGAAGAGCAGTTGGCCCTCCTTGAACATGAGCTCGACGTCCTGGCCGACACCGATCTTGATCTCGGCGGCATGCAGCCACGTATCGTACAGATCCGACCAGCCCTCGACCGCGAAACTCCAACGGCCCTCCGCCAGTGGGCGCAGCAGTGCGTGGAAGCGATCGGTACCGGGGGCGCCCGGTGTCATGGTGACGCGCTGGACCTCGTGGCCCTGCGGGTCGTACAGAACGGCACTCGCGCCCAGGGAATCGTGGCCTTCGCGGAACACGGTGGCGGAGACTCGGATGTCTTCGCCGGGGATCGCTGTGGCGGGGAGACGACCGCACTCCACCACGGGGCTGACATCGGTGATGGGGATGCGTCCGTAGACCAGGTCCGCGGACGGGAACTCGGATGAGTCACCCGAGTCGGATTCACTGCCCAATTCGGCGGTGCCGTGCTGCTCCGTGGGTTCACGATCCACCACGTCATCCTCTTCCAGGAGGTCGACTCGGGGCTGTTCGTCCGGCTGCTGACCGGCTTCATCTTCGGTGGCGCGCTGGCGCTGGAAGGATGGCGAAACGTCGGGCACGCCCGTGGCGGGGACCGGTGCGTTCAAGCGGCTTCCCACATCAGGCTGGGCGGACCCGGCCTGGGACGTAGGTTCCTGCGGGTCGTTGGTGCGTGCGTGATGGCCAGTGGGCTGAGGATTCTGCTGCGACACGGACCTAACGTTAGCGACAATCCGCCCGAATCTTAAGGCCGACCACTCATCTGGGGTCATGGGAGTGTCCCAATCGGACCATGAAGTGGGGGACGGCCCGCGTGCCGGTAGGCTCGCACGTGTGAAGGCCATACGTAGATTCACCGTCCGCACCGTCCTGCCCGAATCCATTGCGCCCTTGAGCCGGCTGGCCAAGAATTTGCGGTGGTCATGGCACAAGCCCACCGAGGATCTGTTCGCGCAGCTCAACCCGCGTGCCTGGGAGAACGTTCACGGTGACCCCGTGAAACTTCTGGGATCCCTCACTCGTGAGGAGATTCAGCAAATTGCTGAGGATCCACAGACCGTCGAACAGATCACGGCACTCGACGCAGATCTGACCAGGTACTTGACCCAGCCCCAGTGGTACCAGCGCACCCAGACCGACGACGCTCCGGCGGCCATCGCGTACTTCTCCGCCGAGTACGGCATCACCTCCGTACTGCCCCAGTACTCCGGTGGTCTGGGCATTCTCGCCGGTGATCATCTCAAGACCGCATCCGACATGGGAATCCCCGTGGTGGGTGTGGGCCTGCTGTACCAGGCCGGTTACTTCAAGCAGTCGCTGTCCCAGGACGGTTGGCAACAGGAAACGTATCCCGTCCTCGACCCAGACGAAATGCCGTTGACTCTGCTGCGCGAGCAGGACGGCGCCCCCGCGCGCATTTCGCTGCCGCTGCCCAACTCACGTTCGCTGTCCGCTCAGATCTGGCGCGCCGATGTCGGCCGGGTCCCGCTGTTGCTGCTGGACTCCAACATTCCCGAGAACGACGAGCACGCCCGCAACGTGACCGACCGCCTCTACGGCGGCGGCAGTGATCATCGTTTGCAACAGGAACTGCTCCTGGGCATGGGCGGCATCCGTGCGCTGCGCGCGTTCGCCCGCATCACCGACGCACCCGCGCCCGAGGTGTTCCACTGCAACGAGGGTCACGCGGGCTTCCTGGGTATCGAGCGCATCCAGGAACTGATGAACCCCCTTGACGGTTCCGAACCCATGACGTGGAACGAGGCACTGACCGCCGTTCGTTCCGCCACGGTGTTCACGACACACACCCCGGTACCCGCCGGTATCGACCGCTTCGACCGGGCGCAGGTCGAATACTTCGTCAATGCGGGCCTCACCCCCGCCGTTCCCACGGCGCACGTCCTCGAACTGGGCGCGGAGAACTACGAGGGTGGGGACCCGAGCAAGTTCAACATGGCCGTCATGGGTCTGCGTCTGGCACAACGCGCCAACGGAGTGGCCAAGTTGCACGGTGTGGTCTCGCGCGGAATGTTCCAGGGGCTGTGGTCCGGTTTCGATACCGAGGAGGTTCCGATCACCTCCGTCACCAACGGTGTCCACACGCCGTCGTGGATCGACCCTGCCATGCGAGAGATCGCGGTCGACCCGCAGGAGAACGACCAGGACCCGGCTTCGCGCTGGCGCAAGATCTACCAGGCCAGCGACCAGGACCTGTGGCGCGTTCGGCGCGGTCTGCGCGAACGCCTGGTGCACGACGTCCGACGTCGCTTGCGCTCCTCGTGGAAGAAACGCGGCGCCGCCGATGCCGAGCTGGCATGGACGGACTCCGTACTTGACCCGGACGTTCTGACCATTGGCTTCGCCCGTCGAGTGCCCACCTACAAACGCCTGACACTCATGTTGCGCGATCCCGAGCGGCTCAAGCGGCTGCTGCTGGATCCGGAGAACCCCATTCAGCTGATCGTGGCGGGTAAGTCCCACCCGGCCGATGAGATGGGCAAACGAATGATTCAGGATCTGGTGCGCTTCACGGACGACCCCGAGGTGCGCCATCGCATTGTGTTCCTCCCCAACTACGACATCGCCATGGCCCGCGTGCTGTTCCCGGGCTGCGACGTGTGGTTGAACAACCCCCTTCGTCCGCTGGAAGCATGCGGCACCTCGGGCATGAAGGCCGCCATGAACGGTGGGTTGAACCTGTCGGTGCTGGATGGCTGGTGGGATGAGATGTACGACGGCCAGAACGGCTGGGCCATCCCCACCGCGGACAACAAGGCCAGCGCGGACGAACGTGACGACATCGAGGCCGCTGCTCTTTACGAGCTGATTGAGAATCACGTGGCGCCGCGCTTCTACGGCGAGTCCGCGGACGACCCTGAAATCACCTCCGAAGAGATCCCGCACCAGTGGCTCGCAATGGTCAAGCACACGCTGGCCACGCTGGGTCCCAACGTGTCGGCCCGCCGCATGCTGACCGACTACGTGCAGAAACTGTACGTGCCGGCCTGTGTGTCCGGGCGCCGCGCACTTGCCGACAACGGCACGGTGGCGCGCTCCACCTCGCGGTGGATCGAACGTGTGCGTCAGGGGTGGCCGCAGGTGCATGTCGAACACGTGGACGCCGAGGGTGTGCTGCAGGAACCACAAATCGGTGACGAGCTGACCATCAACGCCTACATCAATCTGGGGTCCTTGGCTCCTCGGGACGTCAAGGTCCAGGTGGGCTTCGGTCACGTCTCGGAATCGGATCACATCCACGAACGCAATTACGCGTACCTGGATCGGGTCACCGAGCTGGGTAGCGGACGTTTTCTGTTCAGTGGGGCGCTGACGATCGACCGTTCGGGGCCGTTCGGCTACACGGTTCGGGTGCTGCCCTCTCATGAGGAACTGGCCGGTCCGGCCGAGCTGGGCTTGGTGCGCAACGCCACTTAATGCGAGCGTCGTGGCCGAGCCGTTGAGGAGACCGCGGGCGCGGCACCCATCAGGGGTGCGCCGCCCGCGGTCTTGAGTATCGGACGTCAGGCGAGTGAGAACATGGCGATGCTCTGCGCCGGAATTCGACATGCGTCCCCGCTGGTGAACTCGACGTCGACTTTCTCGTTGAGCTCCGAGTCGGTAGCGAGTACCAACTGATACACACCCCGCGTCACGGGATAGCCGGTGGCGCACTTGGCCTGGGTGTGCAGTTCCTCCAGCCCGGGCAGGGTAACGGTCACCGGTTCGTTGGAGCCGTTGATGACAAAGGTCCCCACCAGTTCACCGCCGCATGAACCCAGCACCACCTGGACCACGCGGGAGCCGTCCGTCTGCCATAATTGCGGGGTCATGGGGAGACCGGCGGGACCGTACCAGTGCAGCAGGACGTCCTCGGGCCGGGCAGGGAAATGACTGGGCTGCCCCGCGAGGAAGGCTTTGCGAACGGCGATCAATCGCTTGGTGGTCTTGAGCATGGACCTGCGCCACGGGGTGAGCTGCCAATCAACCCAGGAGATCCGGTTGTCCTGGCAGTAGGCGTTGTTGTTCCCACCCTGCGTGCGAAGCAGCTCGTCCCCTGCGGTCAACATGGGAATCCCCTGCGACAACAGCAGTGTGGCCATCATGTTCCGCACCGTCTTGGCACGAGCTGACCTCCGGCCAACCGTGTCCGAGACGCCTTCTTCACCGTGGTTCCACGAGTGGTTGTCGTTGGTGCCGTCCGCGTTGTTCTCGAGGTTCGCCTGGTTGTGCTTACCGTCGTAAGCCGTGAGGTCGTACATGGTGAAGCCGTCGTGAGCGGTCACGAAATTGACCGACGCGAGCGTGGTGCGACCCTCGGGGGCGAACATGTCCGCCGAACCCGAAATGACACCGGCCAGCCTCCCGGCGTTCCCACCGCCGCCACCGCGGGCCATGGTGCGCTGGCCCGACAGCCAGAAATCGCGAACGGTATCCCGGTAGGTGTCGTTCCAGTCCGCCCATCCGGTGGGGAAACGGCCGGTCTGCCAACCACCGGCTCCCACGTCCCATGGCTCGGAGATCATGCGAACGCCCTGCAACACGGGATCCGTGGCCACGGCCACGAAGAACGGATGGTTGCGGGTGAAGTGGTGGTTCTCGTCCCGCCCGAGTTCTGGTGCGAGGTCAAAGCGGAAACCGTCAATGTGGCATTCCGTGACCCAGTACCGCAGTGAGTCCAAGGCCATGCGCACCACTTGGGCGTCCGCGAAGTTCACCGAGTTCCCGCAGCCGGTCACGTCCACGTAGTTTCCGTGGGTGTCGTGTCGGTAGTACTGCCGGTCTCCCAGCCCTCGCCAGCAATAGGCGGGTTCCTCGCTCCCACCCTCCGCGGTGTGGTTGTACACGACGTCCAGGAAGACTTGGATTCCCGCTCCGTGCAGGGCTTCCACCGCTCGTTTGAATTCGTTGAGTACGGCGGTGGGCCCCGACTCCTGCGCGGCCCGTGTGGCGTACCCGTGGTGCGGGGCGAAGAAGCTGAGGGTGTTGTACCCCCAGTAGTTGCTCAGACCGTTCCTGGTGAGGTGTGGTTCGTCGAGGTGTGCGTGGATGGGGAGCAGTTCAATGGCCGTGATCCCCAGCTCCTGCAGGTAGCCGAGGATCACCGGGTGAGCCAGTCCCGCGTAAGTTCCCCGCAGCTCTTCGGGGAGGTCCGGGTGCAGCATGGTGAGGCCCTTGACGTGGGCCTCGTAAATGATGGTGTCACGCCAGGCAATGCTGGGGCGGTCGTGATCCTGCCATTCGTGGTCCTGGGCCACGATCTCGGAAACGTACGTGCCGCCATAGGCGTCCGGGCCCGGGTTCCCCACCCCCGCCGGAGGGCTCAGTCGGGTGAGACCGCGGCCGTAGGGATCGAGCATGATTTGCTGACGTTCGGGGTTGGGGGTGCGCTTGGCACCGGGCGAAGACTGCTCGAAGCCGTACCTCGTGCCTTCCGGCATGGCCGCGCACACATCGTGTTCCGCTGGCTGAGAACCCGAGCCGGTGCCCGGCGAGGAGCGCAGCGGCGGCGGAACCGTGTCGTAATGGATCCCGTGATTGTGGCCCCTGAGCCGGTGCCGGCGCCACGACCCACCGGGACGCTGGTACACCAGCTCGAGTTCGGCCACACCCGGCGCGTAGACGGCCACATTGGCGCTGCCGTCCCCGGATCGTGAGGGATGAACCCCCAGCGGGTAGCTACGCGCTTGCACGGCGGCGGGACACTTCGTAGAGCGTGATGCCCACCGCCATCGACGCGTTGAGTGATTCCATCGTGGAATCGATCGGGATCGAGACGATCGCGTCGCAGTGCTCCGTGACCAGGCGGGACAAGCCTTTACCTTCCGAGCCCACCACCACGATCAACGGTTCGGTGGCCAGGTTCAGCTCGGGTAGCTGAACGTCTCCACCGCCGTCGAGACCGACCACGAAATAACCGGCCTTCTTACAGTTCTCAAGGGTGCGGGTCAGGTTGGTGGCCTTACTCACGGGCACGCGTGCGGCGGCCCCGGCGCTGGTCTTCCACGCCGTGGCGGTCACCGCGGCAGAGCGGCGCTCCGGCAGGATCACGCCGTTTCCGGAGAACGCGGAAACGCTGCGGATGACGGCGCCCAGGTTCCGCGGGTCGGTGATGCCGTCGAGAGCGACGAACAATGGGGCCCTGGAGCCGGGTTCCTGAGGATCGTAACGACGAATCACCGCTGCGGCGTGCTCGTCCGCGTCGCGGTAGTCGTAGGGCGGGACCTGCAACGCGACACCCTGATGAACGGCGTCGGACGTGAGACGGTCCAGCTCCGAGCGAGAAGCCTCCAACGTGGGCACATTGCGTTCGGCGCACATCTGGAGGATGTCCTTGACGCGGTCGTCCACCTCAATTTTGGTGGCCACGAAGAGCGTCTTGGCCGGCACGTTGGCACGCAACGCTTCAAGCACCGAGTTGCGACCGGTGACCAGATCCTCCTTGATCGGACCCTTACCGGCGCGCGTCGGCCGGTTGTGCGAGGTCTGCGGCTTGCGGGTGGCCGCCTGCTTGGCCTTGTACGCCTTGTGGTACACGCGGTCCTCAGCCTTGGGCGTGGGCCCGCGGCCTTTCAGGGCCTTGCGGCGTTGCCCGCCACTCCCCACGACGGGGCCCTTCTTGTTCTTGCGAACGGCTCCTGGTCGATTGGCTTGGGCCATGGTTGTCTACTCCGTGTCTCTCACGGGTTCACGGCGCATTGGCCGCCCCGGAGTAATCAGCGATCTATGGTTCAGTTTAGGGCAGCGGCCGAATCACACGGACCACACGGAGCCCTGGGCCCCGTCCTTCACGACCACTCCGGCATCCGCCAGTTGATCGCGAATCTTGTCCGCCAGGGCCCAGTTCTTGTCCGCACGAGCTTGAGCGCGCTGGTCCAGCAGTTGACGGACCAGGGAGTCCAACGCCTGGTGTTCGCCACCTCCGCCGGCACCGTCAAGGTTCATCAGCTGCAGCAGGCCGAGCACCTCGGACATGGCGGCCACCGCGCGGACCGCTGCGGCGGCGTCGTCGATGTCACCGGTGGCCAGGGCGCCGTTCACGGCGCGAACCGTCTCGTGCAGTACGGCAAGGCCCTGCGGCACGTTGAGGTCGTCGTCCATGACGCGCGTGAAGTTCGCGGGCACGTCCTGCGGTTGCCAAGCCAAGCTCAGCCCCGCACCTCTCGCGGCGACCAGGACGGCCTCCACGCGCTCGACCGCCGACGTCGCTTCCCGCAGTGATGAGGGACGGTAGTCCAGGACCGAGCGGTAATGGGCCTGTCCCAGGTAGTAGCGCACGGCCAACGGGCGGGCCTCCGCGAGCATGTGCTCGGGAGAGACCGTGTTGCCAATGGATTTGGACATCTTTTCGCCCTGGTACGTGACCAGGCCGTTGTGGAGCCAGAAGTTCGCGAACTCCTGGCCGGCCGCCGTGGACTGCGCCACTTCGTTCTCGTGGTGCGGAAAGCGAAGGTCCAGGCCACCGCCGTGGATGTCGAAATGGGTGCCCACGTACTTGGCGGCCATGGCCGAGCACTCGAGGTGCCAGCCGGGCCGCCCCTTACCCCACGGCGAATCCCACGCGGCGGTCTCCGGCTCGTCCGCCTTGTGACCCTTCCACAGTGCGAAGTCACGGGGATCGCGCTTGCCGCGGGGATCTGCGTCCGGGGCGTCCTGCATGTCGTCCACGCGCTGGCGCGTCAATTCGCCGTACCGGGGCCAGGAGCGAACGTCGAAGTAGACGTCACCGGAATCGTCCGGGGCGGGATAGGCATGACCCTCATCGATCAACGTCTGGATGAGTGCGTGCATCTCGGGGATGTGTCCGGTGGCGCGCGGTTCGTAGGTGGGCGCGGCAATGCCCAGAGCGGCGTAGGCGTCGGAGAAAACGCGTTCGAAGCGGTAGGCCAGGGCCCACCATGGCTCACGCGGGTGCCCGCCCGCGTAGTCGGGGGCGAAGGAGGCCGCCGAATTCACCAGGATCTTGTCGTCGATGTCCGTGACGTTGCGGACCGTGGTCACCGTGTAGCCGCGGAAAGCGAGCCAGCGCGAGAGCTGGTCGAACACGAGCGCCGACCGCACGTGCCCGATGTGCGGCGCGCCCTGCACCGTGGCACCGCAGTAATACAACCGGGCCTCACCCGGGTACACGGGTTCGAAGTCTTTAACGGTTGCGGAGGCGGTGTCGTAAAAGCGCAAAGTCACCCGCCCAGTCTAACGGCGCGGGATCACGAGCGCGGTCGCGATGGCCGCCAGCCCCTCGCCGCGGCCGGTCAGTCCGAGGGCGTCCGTGGTGGTCGCGCTCAAATGCACCCGCGCCCCGGCCGCTTTGCTGAGCACCGCGGCGGCTTCTTCTCGCCTGGGCGAGAACTTGGGCCGGTTACCGATCAGCTGCACCGAGATGTTGCCGACGTCGTAGCCCGCCTCCCGCACGATGGCTGCGGCCTCGCCCAGGATCCGTTGCCCGGACGCCCCGGCCATGTCCGGCCGATCCGTACCGAAGTGAACTCCCAGGTCACCGAGGCCCGCGGCGGAGAACAGTGCGTCCGCGGCGGCGTGGGCCACCACGTCACCGTCCGAGTGACCCGTGAGCCCCCGCTCCCCCGGCCAATGCAGACCGGCCACCCACAACGGGGTTCCCTCCGGTCCGAAGGCGTGGACGTCCACCCCGATTCCGGTGAGCGGTAGCTGGGCCGAGTGCGGCAAAGGAATTTCTGGCTGTTCGGTCATGGGTTCATCATCTCCGATGGGTTCGGCCGGCCCGTGTCCGTCAATCAGCCACGTGGTCAGCGACGGCCCGGTGGGCGCGTTCTTCCAGAACGGCACGCGCAGTGACCAGGTCGAAGGGACGGGTGATCTTGAATGATTCGTCGTGGCCGGCCACGAGCGTCACGGGGACGTGGCGAGCAAAGCGTTCGATCAAGGACGCGTCGTCGGTGATGCCCTCGGGATCGGCCACGCGGTTCACCGGTGTCAATGCCCCCTGGTCATCGAGTTCGAGCAGACCGGCCTGGCGATTCACATCCACCAGGAGGTCGGCATCGAAGCCCTGCGGGGTCTGCACCGCGCGCAACCCGGAACGGTCCACCGTTCCGGCGCTGTGGCCCTGCGCATCCACTCCACGAACCGTGTCATTGACGGGAAGGACGGGCACCACGGCCCGCTCGCCGGCCGCCAATGCGGCCACCACGGCGGTGGTGACCCGCGCGGGGACCAGGCAGCGAGCGGCGTCGTGGACCAGAACGTAAGTCGCCGCGCAATCCACGGCCGCGAGTGCGCAGGCAACGGACTGCGCGCGGGTCGCTCCGCCGGTCACCGCGTGCGCACCGTGAGCCACGGCAATGGCGCTCAGTTCGGTGTCCCCGGCGGGCACGGTGACGATGATCCGGGCGGACGGCAGGGCACGAGCCACGGATTCGAGGGCGATGTCGAGAATGGGGCGCCCGGCGAGGGGAACCAACGCCTTGGGCATGCCGTAGCCCAGGCGGGTGCCGGAACCGGCGGCCACCACAATGACAGCGAGCCCGTCCTTCACGGACGGGCTCGCAGAAAGGTCAGTCAATGCCATACGAGTCGAAGTGACCCTGAATCAATCGGCCAGGATGTCGTCGAGACGCTTCTCGGCTTCTTCCTCGTCGATCTCCTTGGCCAGAGCGAGCTCCGACGTGAGGATCTGACGGGCCTTGGCCAGCATGCGCTTCTCACCGGCCGACAAACCACGACCCTGATCGCGGCGCCACAGGTCACGAACGACCTCGGCCACCTTGAGGACATCGCCGGAAGCGAGCTTCTCCAGGTTCGCCTTGTAGCGGCGGGACCAGTTGGACGCCTCTTCGGCATCCTTGGCCTGCAGAACGGAGATGACCTCTTTGAGTCCCTCCTCGTCCACGACGTCCCGCACTCCCACGAGGTCCACGTTGTCAGCGGGCACCTCGATCATCAGATCGCCCTGCGTGACCTTCAGACGCAGATACATTTTCTCTTCGCCCTTGATGGTGCGCGTCTTGATCTCTTCGATCGTTGCGGCACCGTGGTGGGGGTAGACAACCGTCTCGCCAACCTCAAAAACCATGTACACAAACCCCTTTCAGCCTTTCGATTCTACCACGGTGTATTATTTGCCGCGCTCGGCCCAGCTCCCCCGGAATCCCGCGCGAAATGGCGGATGCGGCAGCATTGTGCCGTGCTCGTCACGGACGACGCCGCGAGCGTGTCCCCATACGCGGATGCAGACGTTGCGTCGCCAAAACGCTAGACTTGCCGCAGATATTCGACACATCGTCTTAGAGCCCGAGGAGTTCGTGCCGTGAAGAACGCCGCCCGCAAGAAGCTGCAGCACTTTGGTTTGGGTGCTGCTGCGGCCGCCGCATTGTTGACCGCAACCGGTTGCGGGTACGTGAGCCCTCAGGCCACCGCGGACGAGTACGCGCCCTCGGACGGCATTCAGGCCGACCTGGGTGACGTGAAGGTACGCAACCTCATGATCCTTGCCACGGATGCGGACTCCGAGGGCCGCGTGATCGGCTCCGTGGTCAACGAGGGCTCCGAGCCGGCCACCTTGTCGATTGACGCGGACGGCGCCACGGCAGAGGTCGAGGTTCCCGCCAACGACACGGTGATGCTGGAGACGTCGGAACCCGTGATGGTTGACCGGGCCGGTGCCGGGCCGGGCCTCATGGTCGAAACCGAGCTCGAGGCGGACGGCCAGTCCTCCACCCAGTCGGTGCCCGTACTGGACCACACCTACCCGCGCTACGCATCGTTGATGCCCGGCGGTGCACCATCCACTCCTGCCAACCCTTCCAACACTCCCAAGGCGGAGTCCGAAGAGGGCGGTCACTGACCGAACAGCCAGCCTTGACGTGAGAGGGCCTCATCCCACCGGGATGAGGCCCTCTCACCGTGTCAGACCCTTTTCAGGCCTCGAACTTGTATCCCAGACCGCGCACCGTCACGATGTGACGGGGTTGCGAAGGGTCCGGTTCGACCTTGGAACGCAAACGCTTGATGTGCACGTCCAGGGTTTTGGTGTCACCCACGTAATCGGATCCCCACACCCTGTCGATGAGCTGCCCGCGGGTCAACACCCGGCCCGCGTTGCGGAGCAACATCTCCAGGAGCTCGAACTCTTTGAGCGGCATGGTCACGGCCTCGCCGGCAACATTGACCACGTGGCGTTCCACGTCCATGCGCACCGGGCCCGCAGCGACGGTCGCGGTCATCAGCTCGTCGGGTTCCGCCCGACGCCGCAGCACGGCTCGGATCCGAGCCACGAGTTCACGGGCGGAATACGGTTTGGTCACGTAGTCGTCCGCGCCCAGTTCGAGTCCCAGGACCTTGTCGATCTCGGCGTCCTTGGCGGTGAGCATGATGATGGGAACGGTCGACCGCTGCCGGATCTGCTTGCAGACCTCCGTGCCCGACTGACCGGGCAGCATCAGATCCAGGAGGACAAGATCCGCTCCTGACCGATCGAACTCGCTGACCGCGGAGAGGCCATCGGCCACCACGGTCACTTCAAATCCCTCTTTGCCCAGCAAATACGCCAGGGGATCGCTGAGAGACTCTTCGTCCTCGACCATCAGAATGCGGGTCACTTACGCTCCTCCTCTAGGTGCATACGTTCATTGGTGGAGACGGCCACCGTGCCGTTGAGTTCGTCCAGGTCCTCCGCTTGGGGAATCACCAGCGTGAAGGTGGATCCTCGCCCGGACTGCGACCACACGGATACCTCCCCGCCGTGCTGGGCCATCACATGCTTGACGATGCTCAACCCCAGTCCTGTGCCTCCGGTCTGGCGTGAGCGCGCGCTGTCCACACGGTAAAAGCGCTCGAAAATGCGGTCCTGCTCAGCGTCGGGTATCCCCGGGCCCTGATCAGTGACCATGAGTTGGGCCGTGCCGTCCCGTTCCCGCAGCCCAACACCCACGCGAGTGTTCTCCGGCGAATACCGCACTGCGTTGTCTATGAGATTGCGTGTGGCTGTCACCAGGAGGTCCGGATCCCCGTAGACCGGGGTCTTGAGGGTGCCCCCCACCTTGATGCAAATGCCCTTGGCCTCGGCGGTCAGGCGGGTGCGATCCACCGCCTCACTCACCACTTTGTTCAAGTCCACCACGGTCCCCTTCGACACCACGTCGGCGCCCTGCAACCGGGACAGTTCGATGATGTCCTGGACCAGTGCGGTCAACCGCACCGCCTCCTTGTGCAGGCTGTTCGCGAAGTGCCGCACGGCCTCCTGGTCCTCGGCGGCGTCCGCGAGAGCCTCGGAAAGCAAACTGATCGCACCCACGGGCGTCTTGAGCTCGTGAGACACATTCGCTACGAAGTCGTTACGGATGGACTGTGCGCGAACGATATCGGTTTCGTCGTCGGCGAGGAGAAGAATGTATTCCTCCGCAATGGTGACCACGCGAATGTCCAGCACGAGAGCGCTCTTCTCCAACGTGCCGCGAGTGATTTCCAAGCGCCTTTCCTCGACCGCGCCGTTGCGCCTGGTGCGTCTGATCATCTGCAGCAACTCCGGGTGAACCACGGTGTGGCCCCGGACGATCCCGTACGCGTAGGCGGCCGGGGACGCCCTGATCACGCCGTCCACCCCGTCGACCACCACGTAGGCCAGACCGAGGGCGGCCAGGATCTCGGCGGTCCCCTCGGGCAGGGTGGGTTCTTCCACGGTCACCGCGGAACGGCGGCGACGCTGGCTGACCCGCACGGCGACCAATCCACTGATGCCGAGCAGGAAACCGACAAAGCCCGCGAGAAGGGCAACGGAGGTCATGCTCACCCTGCCCAGCTTAGACGGAGGGATCGAGCGCTCGGCGCGCATTCCGGGCGTTGCACACCGGGTTCAACCAACGTTCACCTCGGGGTGAGTCACAGTTCATTCGCCCCTGCGAGTGTGAGAGCGCTCGTGCGTATGCATCGTGTCCCTCCGGGTTCGAGCTGCCGGCTGGACAGCAGTATCGCGTAAACTACGTGACCAACGAATGCTCTGAACGAAAGGACGCTCTCTGTGCGCAAGGTTTTCCAGGCTGAACTTCACCAGGTAGGTGAAGAGCTGATTCAGATCGCCACTCTTGTGCAGCAGGCACTGAAGAGCTCCAAGGTCGCTTTCCTCGAAGCGGACGTGCAGGTGGCCGAAGAGGTCATCTCCAACGACGCCCGTATCGACTTCCTCCAGAACGACTTGGACGAGCGCTCCATCGACATCCTGGCGCTGCAGTCCCCCGTTGCCTCCGACCTCCGCATGATCGTGGGCGCCCTGCGAATGAGCGCCTCGCTCGAACGCATGGGTGACTTGGCTCGCCACCTGTCCCAATTGGCACGCATGCGCTTCCCGGAGCCCGTGCTCCCGGAGGCGCTGAGTGATCACTTCGCGGCAATGTTCGACCTTGATCTCCAGTTGATCGAACGGGTGATCTTGGTTCTCGAGGACCGCGACATGACGGTTGCGGACGAGATCTACTCACTGAAGTCCGAGCTCAATCAAAAGCACCAGAGGGTCTTCGACATGCTGGCCGATCCCAACTGGGATTCCTCGGTGCCCACCGCGGTGGACGTCACTCTGGCGTCTCGCTACCTCGAGCGCATCGGCGATCACTGCGTGTCCGTGGCTCGCAAGGTCTCCTACTTGGTCACCGGTGACTGGGCTCCCGTCTCCGACGCACACCCCACCGGCCACGGCCACATCGGCAGCGACACCGGCGAATAATCACGAGTTTCGAAAGAACCCGGCCGCGCTCGCCCGGTATCGACGCGCAGCACGTTGCCGATCCCATCGCAAACCTATGAAGAACGCCCCCACCACGCGGTGGGGGCGTTCTTCGTGTGGTGGAACCGAAAGTTACTTCTTGCCCTGGTTGGCTACGGCCTTGATCGATTCGGCAGCTGCCTCGGGATCCAGGTAGGCACCGCCGATCGTGACCGGCTTGAGGTTGTGGTCCAGCTCGAAGTACAGCGGGATACCGGTGGGGATGTTCAACCCGGCGATGTCCTCGTCGGAAATATCGTCCAGGTGCTTCACGAGCGCCCGCAACGAGTTACCGTGCGCGGCCACGAGCACGGTCTTACCGGCCTTCAGGTCCGGGACGATCTGCTCCTGCCAGTACGGCAGGAAGCGCTCGAGTACGTCCTTGAGGCACTCGGTACGGGGCAGGTCCGCCACGTCCGCGTAGCGGGGGTCACCGGCCTGCGAGAACTCGGAGGAGTCATCCAGTGCGGGAGGCGGGGTGTCGTAGGAACGGCGCCACACCATGAATTGGTCCTCACCGTACTGGTCGCGCACCTGCGTCTTGTCCTTGCCCTGCAGGTCGCCGTAGTGGCGCTCATTCAGGCGCCACGAACGCTTGACGGGAATCCAGTGCCGGTCCGCGGCGTCCAGGGCGATATTGGCCGTGTTGATGGCCCGGCGCAGCAGTGACGTGTGGAGAACGTCCGGTGCGAGGTCGTTGTCCTTGATCAACTCACCACCGCGCTTGGCCTCAGCCCTGCCCTTCTCGGTCAGCGGCACATCCACCCAGCCGGTGAACAGGTTCTTCTCGTTCCACTCCGATTGCCCGTGGCGCAGGAGGATGAGCTTGTGTGTTGCTGAATCATTAGCCATGGCCTCATTCTTCCACCCGCGTGAGCCGTTGGCACGTGTTATTCGCGTGTGTCACCCAGCGCCGTTACAGTGACGATGTGCCAGCCCGCTCCCGCCCCGTAGGAACCGTCACCCGGGGTACCACCAACCCCAATCGATTGCGCCGCGCGGACCGCTATGCCCTCGGCCCGCTGGCCTCCGTGCTCCGCCGCGCGACGGATCCTTTCGTGGTCGATCTGGGCTTCGGAGCGGCCGCCACCACCACGGTCGAGATGAGCGACCGGTTCTTGCGCGTGCGCCCCGATATCGAGGTGGTGGGTGTGGAGATCGATCCGGATCGCGTGGCCGCGGCGCAAGCGTTTTCCCGTCCCGGGTTGAGCTTCCGGCGCGGCGGCTTCGAGATTCCGATTCCCGGCCGCTCCCCCGCGTTCATCCGCGCCTTCAACGTGTTGCGCCAGTACGACGAGCGCGATGTTCCGGCCGCGTGGGAACTCGCGTGTTCACGGTTGGCACCGGGCGGAGTGTTCATGGACGGCACGTGCGACGAGATCGGCCGCAGGGCCACCTGGATCTGCTGCGATGCCACCGGCCCGTTGACCCTGACGATCAGCATGCAGCTCGGGAGCTTCGAGCGCCCGTCGGACGTGGCCGAACGCCTGCCCAAGGCTTTGATTCATCACAACGTGCCCGGCGAGCGCATCCAGCACTTCCTCGCCGCCGCCGACGCCGCGTGGCTGACCCTCGCTCCTCTGGCATCCTTCGGATCCCGGCAACGTTGGTTGGCGATGTGCGCACGGTTGCGCGCCGAGGGTTGGCCCGTGCTGCACCGTGAATCCCGTTGGCGCCTGGGGGAGCTCACGGTCGCGTGGGACGCGGTGAAAACCCACTGAGCGGGCGGTACCGGCACACCGGTGAGGACGGCTTACCAGTAACCGGGATTGCCGGACTCGCTGGACACCGCTGGCTTCACGTCGGCCAGATAGACGCCGGCAATGGTCGCGGCAATCAGCATGAGAATCAATGACCCTTGACCCGGATAGCCGCTGCTGATCAGCGACATGGTGGAGAACACCGCGCTCAGGACGCTCACCACGGCGGCGCCGGCGGTCAACGCCAGCCAAAAGGTCTTGGTCCGTTTCCAGGCGCGCTCGAACTGCGGCGCGGAACGGCGCACGCAGTCCAGGGCGGCCATGAGGCTCAGCGCGGCCACCACCAGCGTGATGGCGTAGTCCAGGTAACTGGCCAGTGCAATGGCCCAGGGGATTGAGGTCACGTTGTTCAGTCTACCGATCTACCAGTTCGTCCAGACCCGCTTTCAGGTCCTCCCACAAGTCATCCACGTTCTCAATTCCCACGGACAGCCGCAACAGGGTGTCCGGTACGGTGTCCGGTTCGTCGTGGTGCCGACGCCGCCGCTCCACCAAGGACTCCACGCCACCCAGGGACGTGGCCGGGGTCCACACACTCAGGCCCTCCACGAGCGTTTGGGTCGCGGCGACGTCGGCGAGCGGGACGAGCGAGATGATCGAACCGAATCCGCCGTCCATCTGGGCCGCAGCGCGTTCGTGACCCGGGTCGCCCGGTAGTCCCGGGTACCGAACCTCGGACACCCCGGGGTGCGCACTGAGCCGACGAGCCAGCTCGGCGGCGCTGGCCATGGAGCGTTCGAGTCGCACGGACAACGTGCGCACGCCACGCAGCGCGAGCCACGCCTCGAAGGGACCGGGGATGGCGCCCTCGAGCGAGCGCTGTTTCTTGAGGTTCGCCCGCAGCTCGGGTGTGGAGCAGACCACGGCGCCCAGAACGACGTCGGAATGGCCGGCCAGGTACTTGGTGACCGAGTGCACCACGAGATCCGCGCCGAGGGTGAGCGGCCGCTGCAGCAGAGGAGTCGCGAACGTGTTGTCCACGCAGGACAGCACACCGGCCTCGCGGGCCGCGGCAAGCACGGCGGGCAGATCGGCAACCTCGAGCATGGGGTTGGTGGGGCTTTCCAGCCACAGGACGTCCGCGCCACGGAGGGCCGCGATCGTGGCGTCGGTATCAGCGACGTCCACGGTGCGTACGGCGAAAATCCCACGCTCCTCGAGCCGGTGAGCCAGCTGGAGGGTCCCCTGGTAGCAGTGCTGAGGCATGACCAGGGTGCCGCCCACGGGAACCAGCGTCAGCACGGACGCAACGGCGGCCATACCGGAGGCGTAGCTGAGCGCGGGAATCGGAGCGTCCTCGAGGTCGGCGAGAACGTCCTCGAACGCCTCCCACGTGGGGTTGGTGAACCGCGCATACGTGCGGTCCCGGTCGTTGAGATCACCGGCACCTCGATAGGTGGAGGTGAGGACCACGGGCGGGTTCACGGGAGCGTCGTGCTCGTGGGCGGGTCGGCCGCCGGAGACGACCACTGTGTCTTTACGCATGGTTCCAGGGTAATGCGCGAGCGCCGCGGCGCTCGCACTGCACCCGGGCAGTTCGGCGTACAGCCTGTCGGTCACACTCGGTACAGTTGAGCGCGTGAATGAGACTGCGCGCGGTGCACTGCTCGTCTTCGAAGGCGGGGACGGGGCCGGGAAATCCACCCAGGTCCGGGCGGTGGCGCGCGCCCTTGAATCCCAGGGGCGCACCGTGGCCCGCACGCGCGAGCCCGGGGGCACTCCCCTGGCCGAATCCGTGCGCGGGCTCGTGCTCGATCCCACCCACGCGCCGGTGGATCCCCACACGGAGGCCCTGTTGTTCGCCTCCGCCCGTGCGGATCACGTGAACCGGTTCATCCGCCCCGCCATCGAGCGCGGTGACGTGGTGATCTCCGACCGGTTCGTGGATTCCTCCGTGGCGTATCAGGGCGCCGCCCGCGGCCTGGGGCTGGGGAACGTCCAGGAACTCAACGAGTGGGCGCTACGCGGTTTGACGCCCGACCTCACCGTGTTGCTGGATGTGGAGACCTCCGTGGCCGAGAGTCGCCGCACCGACCGAGGCTGCTCGGCCGACCGCATGGAGGGTGAGGACCGTGACTTCCACACGGTGGTCAATCAGGCCTTCCGTGAACTCGCCGCCGCCGCGCCGGAGCGGTACCTGGTGTTGAGCGCGGATCAACCCGCCCAGGTCATCACCGATCAGATTCTCAGGCGTCTTGCGGAGGTGCTGCCATGACCGTGTGGGATCAGCTCGTGGGCCAGCATCACGTGGTGGAACAGCTCGAACGCGCCGCCCGGGACAACAACCCCACTCATGCGTGGCTGTTCACCGGCCCACCGGGTTCCGGTCGTTCCACCGCCGCGCGAGCATTGGCTGCGGCGCTGTTGTGCGAACACGGCACCGGCTGCGGTGAGTGTCACGCGTGCCGCACGGCCTTTGCGGGGTCGCACGCGGATGTCATGCACTTCGTCACGGAAAACCCCCAGATCAGCATCGAGGAAGCCCGCGAGCTCGTGGTCAAGGCGCAGGACCGCCCGTCGGTGGGTCAGTGGCGCGTGATGATCGTGGAGGACGCGGACCGGATGACCGAGCGCACCTCCAACGTGATGCTCAAGGCCATCGAAGAACCCCCGCCGCACACCATTTGGTTGCTGTGCGCGCCCTCCCCCATGGATGTGCTGGTGACCATCCGCTCGCGTTGCCGTCCCGTCACCCTGAAAGTTCCTTCCGCCCAGGACGTGGCCCAGCTGCTCGTCAGTCGGCACAGCGTGAGTCAGGAACGCGCCGTTGAATGCGCGCGGCTGGCCCAGTGCCACGTGGGAATCGCCACCCGCCTGGCCCTCTACGACGACGCCCGCACGCGCCGCCAAGAAGTGGTGTCCCTGCCGCTGAACATGCGCGGTGTGACCCAGGCCGTCCGCGCGGCCGACCGGTTGCACCGGCTCGCGGTGGACGAGTCCGCCGCCAACGCGGAAGCCCGTAACGACGAGGAACGCGCGCAGTTGCTCGTGGCCCTCGGTGCACCCGAATCCGGTCGGATGCCGCCCGCGATCCGCGGTGCGCTCAACCGTTTAGAAGCGGATCAAAAACGGCGCTCCCGCCGGATTCAGACGGACACCCTGGACCGTTTCCTGATCGATCTGACCACGTTCTACCGTGACGTGCTCAGCGTGCAGCTGCACACCGGAACCGAACTGATCAACCAGCACCTCACGCGTGACATCCAGGACTACGCCGTCAACAGCAGCGCGGAACAGACCCTGGAACGTATTGATGTGATCAGTGAGACCAGGGACCGGATCCGCACCAATGTCAGCGCGCAACTGGCCTTCGAAGCCATGATGGTCTCGCTCGTCTGAGCGGCACCGAAGGGAAATCCGTGACTCGTACTCCCCCGGCCCGTTGGGTGGCCGCCGCCGTTGCCGTAGCAGCTCTGGCGCTGACCGGCTGCGCTCCGCAGTCTCAGCAGGACTCTGGGTTGGGGGCAGCGTCCCAGGCCGATCCTGACGTCACCGCGGGCACCGATTCCGCGTTGGCCACGTACTACACCCAGGACCTCTCATGGGGTGAGTGCGACTACTCCCAGGAGGATCAGGACGCCGCCAAGAACCTCGAGTGCGCCCGCGTGAGCGTTCCCGTGGATTACGCGAACCCCGGCGCCGGAGACACATTCGTGGAGGTCTCCCGGTTGTCCGCCTCCGAGGACGATCCCCAGGGCACCCTGTTCTTGAACCCCGGAGGTCCCGGCGGGTCCGGGGTGGACATGATGCTGTCCGCGGGCTTCTTCGCCTCGGCCTCGGTACGGGACAACTACGACATCGTGGGTTTCGACCCCCGCGGCGTGGAACGCTCGGACGGCATTGACTGCCTCACCGATCAAGAAATGGACGAGTGGCGAGCCGAGCCCGCGTTCGAACCGGGCACCGAAACGGTGGCCGACATGCGTGCCACGTACGCGCAGATCGGGGCCAAGTGCCACGAGAAGTCATCCCCCGTGGTGGCCCACATGGATACCCAGTCCGTGGCCAAGGACCTGGACGTGCTGCGCGCGGTCTTCGACCAGCCGGCCACCCACTACCTGGGCTTCTCCTACGGCACCGAGATCGGCGCCACCTACGCACACCTGTTCCCGCAGCGCACCGGACGCTTCGTGCTGGACGGCGGCGTGGATCCCACCATGGACGAACGGGCTGTGACGCTGGACCAGGCCAAGGGCTTCGAGGACAACCTCCGGCACTGGGTCCAGGACTGCCAGGATTCGAATAACCGCTGTGCCGTGGGAACTGACGGCGTGGCTGCCGGCATGGAGCAGATCCAGGATCTACTGGCCAAGGTGTCTGACGAGGACATCACCGTGTCCGACGGGCGCCGGATCACGGCCGTGAACGCTGTGGAGGGCATTCTGGTCCCCCTGTACTCCACGGCGTCCTATGCGCAGTTGAACTCCGCACTCGAGAAGGCCTTTGACGGGAACTTCGACGAGCTCATGGGGTACTCGGACTCCAACCACGGCCGGAACTCCTCCGGCGAGTACACCTCGAACGTGTCCGAGGCCTTCACGGCCGTCAATTGTCTGGACACCGTCTCGCGTGGGATCTCCGATCAGGACATGGCGCAAGCCGCAGAGACCATGGCCGAGGAGGCTCCCACGTTCGGGCCGTACCTCAGCTACGGTGACGCCGCATGCCAGGGCTGGCCGGACGAACCCGTCACACCCCTCGATTCCTACGCAGCGGACACCGATGAAACACTGCTCGTGGTGGGCACGACCCACGATCCCGCCACCCCCTACGCATGGTCGGAAGCGCTCGTGGCGGAGCTTGGCAACGCACGACTCCTGACCCATGACGGCTGGGGTCACACCGCGTACGTGTCCGGCGACTCGTGCATCAAGGACGCCGTGGACAATTACCTGGTCTCCGGCACCGTACCGGAACAGGGCGCCACGTGTGGTTAGCTCGCCGGGACCACCGGTAGCCCCAGGGCGCTCAACACGGTGCGGGCCAGTTCATCGCATTGCCTGAAGGGTGCGGAGTTGGCGTGCGGGCGTGCGAACGCACCGACATTCCAGGCGGACGTGAAGTTTCCCGCCGCGAACACCGTGGGCTGCACGGCTCCGGCGCGGTCCACCACCTGAGCAGTGGATTCGACCACGAGCTTGCCGGTACTGACCGTGGCGCCGTCCTCGGTTTCGAAGGTCTGCTCGACTCCTGCTCCGCTCGAATGCACGTGGTGCAGCGCCGGATCAGCGGACGAGACCACCGTGGGCGCGGGCAATCGCGCTTCGATCCAGCTGTTCGCGGAGACATCCGCACCGCCGGCCCGCGAGCGCGCCCGGAACGCCGCAGTTCCCTCGGGCGCGTCCTGGTGTGCCGTGGTGACCTCCAGATCGGGGCCCAGGAACGTGATGAAACCGGCTCGGTGCAGGGCCAGCAACTCTTGGAGGCGATGAGCGGGCGGGCCCGAGTCCACAAAGCTGAAGAAGCCGTGCCACCACCCCGGGACGAGTCGCTGGGATTCATCGTCCAGGTGCTCGAGAGGAACCAACCGGCCCACTTCCATGTAGGTGCGAAGTAGTGCCAGGAAGAGCGCCTGGGTCTCGGAATGATCCGGATGGGTCCGCAGGGTCAGGTCGCGCTCGATGTAGCGCACCAGGGCGTCCTGGACCTGCTGGGGGTCCTCGAAGAACATGTCCTCGAAGGGTCGATCGATCGACGCCAGATCCACGCGATAGCGGGAATCGGGGATGGCCGTGCGCACGAGCCGCTGCAGCTCGTTACTCCCCCAGGAGGCCGCGCGGTATGCGGGTGCGAACTCCTCCCAGCTCATCCGGGCGCGTTCCGGGTGCCCCACGATCAGCTCCCGGTACACGTGGTAACCGAGCTCCTGATTAATGAGCGGCCACAAGTGCTCGTGGAAGTTGAGGGTGTTGTGCTGCTCCAACAACCGGTTCACGGTGTCCGCGGTGATGAAGCGCAAGGGCTCAGGATCGGCGGAGAGCACCGAGGTGATCTTGCTGTGGTACGGGACCCCGCGGCGGGATCCCACAAAGAGCTGGGGCTCCCGGCCGCACGCAACGTAGGTGAGGGGACCGCCGTCGCGAATCCCTTCGCGGGGTTGACCGTCCACCCGCTGCCCGGAGATCTGGAAGCGTCCCCCGCGGCCCTCGTACAGCAGCACCATGAGGTCGATGAAAGCCAACCCCATGCCGGTCACGATCACGCGGTCCCCCGCGCGCACGGGCGAGTAATCGACGTCGTTGGTGTAGGCGGGCGGAGCGTAGAAACCTCCGCGGGCACCGGCCGTGCGTTCGCGGGTCAGCTGGGTGTTGGAGCCCATGCTGTCCGTGTGGCCCACGGTGTAGACCACCGCATCCGAGGCGATGGTCTCGCCCGAATCCAGGTTCACCGTGTGCCCGAGCTCGGTGTCCGTCACGGCAGTGACCGTGGCACGGTGAGTTTCCACGCGCACGTTGGAGGCCGCGTGCTCAACGGTCAGGCGGTAGAACCAGCCCAGATAAAACGATTGCAGTTGCCTGGTGGGAAAGCTTTCCGGACCCAGCTCACGCACCTGGGCCATGATCTCGGGGTCGGTGATCCGGTGGTCGGTGATTTCTCCCGAGAGCACGGCTCGGCACCACTCCAGCAGCGTGGGCCCCTCACGCGCGGGCCCCGCGCACTGCACGGAGCGGTCCGTGAACATGGTGATGTCCTGCGCCATCGAATTGAGTTTCAACAGGGGTGACTGGTCGTAACGCCAGATCCGACCCGCTCCCGGTTCAAAGGGTTCCACCACGTGGACGGTGAGTGGCGCGGCGTCGTGCGGGTAATTGGCGGTGATGCGCTCCAAGACCATGGCCGCACGCGGACCCCCACCCACGAATGTGACGCTGCTTGAGTCCACCGGTGACCTCCAGAACGTTGCGTGCTCCCCCCTGACGGACGGGCACTGCGGACAGTATTCGCCACGCTATCGCCGCGGGCAGTGAGAGCGCAGGTCGGTGTGACGCTCTGTGACAGCGTGTGAAGAATCAAGTCAGCCGGCTGGAATCAACCGCGGTGGCGGCGGCACCATGGATGGGAGTGCCCGGTCGCTCAACCATGTCCGGGACCGTTGTCGACAGAGGGTAGGTCATGAGCAGCTCACCGCGCAGAGTTCACCTGGCGGCGCATTTTCCGGGCGTCAACAACACCACGATTTGGTCCGATCCGCGCAGTGAAAGCCACATTGCGGTGGATTCGTTCATTCACATGGCGCGGACCGCCGAGCGAGGCCTCATGGATTTCCTGTTCCTGGCCGAAGGGCTGCGGCTGCGCGAGATGAACGGCAAGATCTATGACCTCGACGTCATGGGCCGCCCGGACACCCTCACGGTGCTGTCGGCCGTGGCCGCAGCCACCGAGCGCATTGGCCTGGCCGGAACGCTGACCGCCACCTTCCATGAGCCGTACGAGCTGGCGCGGCAATTCGCGACCCTGGATCACCTCTCCGGTGGCCGTGCCGCGTGGAACGTGGTGACCAGCCCCGATGCGTTTACGGGTGAGAACTTCCGCCGCGGCGGCTACCTCCCCTACCCCCGGCGGTACCAGCGCGCCGAGGACTTCATTGACGCCGCCCGGCAGTTGTGGGAATCCTGGCCCGCCTCCGCGCAGGACGCGGACGAAACCGCGGGTGCCTACGAACACCACAGCGAATTCTTCGATATCTCCGGTCGTTTCGACGTGCCCCGCAGCCCCCAGGTTCACCCGGTGATCTTCCAGGCCGGGGATTCGGATTCGGGCCGTGAGTTCGCCGCGGGCTCCGCCGACGTGATCTTCACGCGCCACTCCGAGCTGGAGGACGGCAAGGCCTTTTACAAGGACACCAAGGGCCGCCTCGCCAAGTACGGCCGCGCCGAGGACGACCTGCGCATCTACCCGGGCGTCTCCTATGTCCTGGGTGACACGGACGCCGACGCCGCCGAACGCGCCCGGGAGCAGGCCTACGCCCAGCACTCCGGTGCCACCGCGATCGCCACACTGGAACGCGTGTGGAACACGGACCTCTCCTCGTTCGATCCGGACGGCCCGCTCCCCGACTTCGACCCCGTGCTGGACGGCCCCGAGGTCTCCCAGGGCCGCGTCAAGCACGTCAAGGACCCGGTGGCCACGGCACAGCGCTGGCGCGAGATCGCCCAGGCCGAGAACCTGTCCATCCGCGACCTGGTGGTGCGTGAGGCTCCCGGTGTCGCCTTTGTCGGCTCCGCGGACACCGTGGCCCGGCAGATGAACCAGTACATCCAGGAGCGGGCCGCGGACGGTTTCATCCTGATTCCCACCGTGGTGCCGGGTGGCCTCGACGAATTCGTGGACTCCGTGGTCCCCCGGTTGCAGGAAATGGGTGTGTACCCCGATTCCTATGCGGAGGAGGACCCCACGCTGCGCACCACCATGGAGCTGGGCGGCTACCGTCCCGCCACCGAATGGTCGCGGGCACGCTCTACCGCCCGCGCCGCAGCTACCAATGGTCAGGAGGCCTGATATGAGCACCCCTACGTTCGTGATCGCCGCGCGCATCACACCCCGGCCGGGAATCGATCGCGTGGCTCCCGCAGAATATTTCTCCGGTGCCGCCCTTCGTCAGGCCGCCGTCGAGGCGGAGACCGCCGGTGCCGCGTTCGTGCTACTCGATGACGAGCTGGACACCGCACCCGCCTCCGGGCCCGCGGCGGGCCGGTTGTCCGCGCTGCAGACGGCCGCGTGGTTGGGCCCCCGGACCAGTTCCGTGGGCCTGGTCCCCACCCTGCGCACGACCCACACCGAGCCGTTCCTGATGGGCACCGAGAGCGCGTCCCTGGATTGGGCCACGCACGGCCGCGCCGGTGTTGTCTTCGCGCCCTCTTTGGGGGCCGACGCCGCCGCCAACGTCGGTCGACGCGCCGCACCTTCTCCGGAGGCCGCCTGGGCGGAAACCGCGGACGTCATCGACGTGGTTCGCAGGTTGTGGGATTCGTGGGAGGCGGACGCGGAGATCCGCGATCAAACCACCGGCCGGTTCGTGGACCGCTCCAAGCTGCACTACGTGGACTTCAGCGGAACCGATTCCGCGGGTGAGGAGTTCACCGTGAAGGGGCCCTCGATCGTCCCTCGCCCCACGCAGGGGCACCTTCCGGTTTTCGTAGAACGTACCGCGGATGTTTCCCTCGAAGATCTGCGCGCCGCGGTGGAACACGCCGACGCCGTTCTGCTCCCGGTGGAGTCCGTGGGCCCCGAGACCCTCACGGTTCTCGAGTGGAACCCGTCCGCCCGCGTGTTCGTCGTGATCGACGCAGACTCGGCTGCTCTCGATCCGGAACTGGTGGCGAGCTGGGTTCAGGTCGGTGTGAGCGGCGTCGTCCTGGAAACGGGGCCCTACGACGTGGAACTGGCGATCCGGGCGGCCGCTGGGGTGATCCCGGAGCTGGTCGGCACTGACCCTGCACCCACGGAAGGTTCCACCCTGCGCGAGCGGCTGGGGCTGCCACGGGCGAAGAACCGCTACGCCAACGCCTGAGGTAGCAAAAACCCCGCTGATTGGGGCCCGAGCGGCGTTGTCTGCTACTGTCTTGGGTGCATCTGAACCATGCTCGGTTCTGCTGCGCCACCTTAGCTCAGTCGGTAGAGCAATTCCCTCGTAAAGAATAGGTCGCCGGTTCGATTCCGGCAGGTGGCTCGATGAGCAAAGACCCCGTTCTCCTGGATGACCAGGAGAACGGGGTCTTTTGGCAGCTGCTCGCCCCTGTGAGGCCGCCTCTCCGACGATCAGCGACCTGGCCTCGAGACCACGGGCAGCAGGTCAAGGGAGTTCGACGATTGGGGAGTACTGCGAGGAGTCTCCTTCGAGGGAGTGACTGCGCTGCCCGTGGACCCCGACCGGGACGTCCCCGGCCACGGTGATCCGGTTCAGTTTCCGCGGGGCGCGGTCGTAGTTGTCGATCGCGTAGTGCTGGGTGATCCGGTTGTCGAAGACCACCACCTGCCCCGGCTCCCACCCCACCCGGACCACGTGCTCGGGACGGGTGACGTGCGCCTGGAGAAGCCGCAGCAGGTCCGCGGACTCGTGGGCGGAGACCCCGAGGATCCGCAGCCGCTGGGCGAAGGCTCCGATGAACAACCCCTTCTCCCCTGTCAGCGGGTGCACCCGTACCACGGGGTGGACCGTGCGGAAGGTCTGGGACACAAAGGCCTGCTGGTACTGCTGCTCCTTCTCCCCCTGCACCGTCCGGGGCCGAATGTAGTCCGAGGCATTGGTGTGCTCGGCCCACAAAGTCTGCGCCAAGTGCTGCAGCTCCCGCGGTAGGGACTTGTAGGCGGCGGCAGTGTTGGCGATCAGGGTCTCCCCGCCGTACGGGGGCAGCACCACCGCCCGCAAAGTGGATATCTGCGGCGGGTTGATCACAAAGGTGACATCGGTGTGCCACTGGTTGGCCACCGCCTCCTCACTGTCCACGGGTAGCACCGTCTTGGGAGTGCCCTCGTGGAAGGTCACGGTGGGGTGGGCGGTGGTCAGCGGTCCGAAGTGGGCCGCAAAGGCCTCTTGCTGGGCATCGGAGCTGATCCCGGCGTCGGTGAAGACCAACGCCTTGTGCTCGTTCAGCGCCGCCCGGATCGCGGACACCGTGCCTTCCTCCAGGGGCCCGGACAAGTCCAGGCCCTCGATCCGGGCGCCGATGTGCTGCCCAAGTTTTTTCAGGCGCAGGCCGGTATCGGTGGTCGTCGCGGGGGCTGTGGTGGTGGTCATGGGGTTTCCTCGCAAGGTGCAGAAGTGTGGGCGGGAGGACGGCATCGCGGAGTGGGCACGTCCCAATGCGATGGGATGGCCGAGGGCTGAGAGGGCGGCATCTGTAGACAGCGGCCATGCTTTAAGACCGGCTCGTCAGGGCCTTCGTGAGAAGCGACAACAGCGCTGCGGATCGACAAACATGGCTTCACCCTAGAGGTGTGGGCGCCGACCCCCAAGGGTCCTGTAACAATTTGACAAATACGTTCTACGGCGTGGTCGTACTGGATTCGGGGGCGCGGAACGGGCTGTGCATGCGGTTGTCAGCCGCTGTGGTAGGCGGGCTGCGCTCAGCCGGTCAGCGTGCCGTCCAGCATGGTGACCTCACGGTCGGC
>NZ_JAUNPE010000331.1 GCF_030536815.1 Kocuria sp. | reverse complement strand
GCCAGCAGCTTCAACCCGGGAATGGGGCGCCCCGAGGCCAACATGATGCGCGTTCCGGCCGCGCGCATGGCCTCGAAGGCACGTCGAGTTCCCGGTTCGAGGTCCTTGGCGCTGTTCAGCAAGGTGCCGTCCATGTCGAAGGCGACGAGTTGGTAGTCGGGGGACATGATTCGTTCTCCTGTTGCGTTTAAGTCGATTGGCTCGCGCCGGGCGAACGGGGAGTCCGCTCACGCTGACCCGGCTCAACCCTAGTCAGCTCGACCCCGTACTCAGAACGTCAGGACCAGCCGCCCCCGCACGCCGCCCTCCTGCAAACGCCGGTGGGCTTCCGTCGCCTGGGCGGCGGGCAACGTGTCGGCCACCTCCAGGGTCACGACGCCGCTCTCCACCAGTTCGCGCAGTGCGTCCAGTTTCTCGCCGTGGTGGTATTCGTCGCCCACCCACACGCGGTGGAAGGTCAGGTCACTGTCCTCTGGTCCTTGCCAGAAGCGCACCGTGGCGAATCCTCCCCCGGAGCGAACTGCCGGTATGGCAATCTCATTCATCACCGCGGCATCAACCAGTCCATCCACACCGTCCGGGTAGATCTCGCGCACCTTGTCCGCGAAATCATCGCCTCGCTCCACCACGTGATCGGCGCCGAAGGCGACCACGCGCTCGCGGTCCTTCGCGGCGGCGTCGGCGATCACCGTGAGCCCCTGGAGCTTGGCCAGTTGAATAACGTAACCGCCCAGGGTTCCTGCCGCTCCGGTGACGGCCAGCACCTGACCGGGTTCGAGCGCCAATTTCTCCAACGCCTGCGTGGCGGTGAGCCCGTTCATGGGCAACGTGCTGGCTTCTTCCAGCGATCGGCCTTGCGGGATCCGGGCCAGGGAGTCCGCATCCGCGACAAGGTATTGCGCGTACGCGCCACCGTGGCCCCGCAGCGGGATCGCAATCGCCATGACCCGATCACCGACCGACCACGGGGACGTGTCCAGATCAGCGGTGGGCTCGCCGACCTCGTCGATCACGCCCGCCGCATCCATCCCCGGTACGTGCGGGGCGGGCAGTTGCGCGGGAGCGCCGTTGCCCTGACGCGTCTCCGTGTCCGTGGGGTTGACCGCCGCGGCCTTCACCGCGATCCGAACTTCTCCGGGCCCGGCATGAGGCTCCGGGACATCGTGGACGTCGAGAGCCTCGGGCCCTCCGAATTCTGTAAATCCAATGACTCGCATACTTACGTTAACGACTCAGGTCGGCAGGAATTCCTGCGGGACACCTCGTGTGCCACGGGTCTACGCTCGAACCATGGGTATCCAACGAATGGACAACGTGGCCATCGTGGTCAGGGACCTGGACGGCGCCGTCGACTTCTTCACCGAGCTGGGCATGGAGCTGGAGGGGCGCACGCCCATCGAGGGGCTCTTTGCGGATCAAACCGTGGGCCTCCATGGGATCCGCAGCGAGATCGCCATGATGCGCACTCCGGACGGGCACGGCCGGGTGGAGCTGACCACCTACCACTCCCCCGACGTGATCACACCGGACCCGCTCGCGCCAGCACCCAACACCGTGGGGCTGCACCGCATCATGTTCGCGGTCGACGACATCGACGACACCATC
>NZ_JAUNPE010000330.1 GCF_030536815.1 Kocuria sp. | reverse complement strand
CCGACGAACGCGAGGGAGACACCATGCTGGACCAGGAACGCATAGCCCGGATCGCCGATGATCTGGCCGCGGCCGAGCGTGATCGCACCATGATCCCGCGGCTCACGCAGCAGTACCCGGAGATGACCGTGGAGGATTCCTACGCGGTGCAAAACGAATGGCGCCGCCGCAGTGAGGAATCCGGGCGCCGCCTGGTGGGGCGCAAGATCGGGCTGACGTCCAAGGTCATGCAGGAGGCCACGGGCATCAGCGAACCCGATTACGGCGCGATTTTCGCCGATCAGGTCTACGAGAACGGCTCCGTGATCACCCACGATCGGTACTCGAACGTGCGCATCGAGGTGGAACTGGCGTTCGTGCTCAAGGAGGAACTCACGGGTCCGAACGTGAGCATTTTCGACGTGTTGCGTGCGACCGAATACGTGGTGCCGGCCCTGGAGATCCTCAGCTCACGGATTGAGATGGAGGGCCGCACCATTGTGGACACCATCTCGGACAACGCCGCCCTGGGCGCCATGGTCTACGGCGGTAACCCGGTGGCCCCCGAGACCGTGGATCTGCGCTGGGTCTCGGCGCTGCTGTACCGCAACGAAACCCTTGAGGACACCGGCGTGGCCGCCGCGGTACTCAACCACCCGGCCAACGGCGTGGTGTGGCTGGCCAATAAACTGGCCGCGCACGGCGATTCGTTGCCCGCCGGGAGCATCATCCTGGCCGGTTCGTTCACCAAACCCATGTGGGTCCACCCCGGGGACACCGTGCACGCTGACTACGGAAATTTGGGAGCCATTACATGTCGCTTCGAGTGAACGAGTTGATCCGGTCCTTCCGCGCCGAGGGCGCGGCCAACCTGCCGGGCGCGCTGCCGAGCCTCAAGGACCTGTTTCCGCTGGCGGACGGCGAGCAACCGGTAATCGGGATTTTCCATTCCTCCGGTGATCCCACCGCCGCCGAAATCCTGGCAGGCACCGGTTTCGACTACCTGCTCATCGACGGCGAGCACTCGCCGCTGTCACTCGAGACCATCCAGTCGGTGCTGCGCGCGGTGGCCGCTTACCCCACGCTGGGCATGGTGCGGGTTTCCGCCAATGACGAGGTGCTCATCAAGCAGTACTTGGACCTGGGCGTTCAGACCCTGGTGGTGCCCATGGTCGATTCGGTCGAGGAGGCTCAGGCCGCGGCGCGGGCGGTGGCGTACCCGCCACAGGGGGTGCGCGGCGTCGGCTCCGCATTGGCCCGCTCCGGCCGCTGGAACCGCATCCCCGACTACCTGGCGCGAGCGCGCGAAACCATCACCTTGATCGTGCAGGCGGAATCGGCGGACTCCGTGGCGAACATCCGCGAGATCGCGGCTGTGGAGGGGGTCGACGGCGTGTTCATCGGCCCGTCGGACCTGGCCGCCTCCATGGGGCTGCTCGGGCAGCAAACCCACCCGGACGTGGTGGCCGCCGTCAAGCACGTGATCACCGAGGTCAAGGCCGCGGGTAAGTTCGTGGGCGTCAACGCGTTCGCCCAGGACCAGGCGCGGGACTACCTGACCGCGGGCGCGGACTTCGTGAACGTGGGCGCCGACGTCGCTCTGCTCGCCAACGGCAGCCGGGCCCTG
>NZ_JAUNPE010000329.1 GCF_030536815.1 Kocuria sp. | reverse complement strand
AGCATCTGTCTTGTAAACAGAGGGTCGCCGGTTCGAATCCGGCAGGGGGCTCCACTTGACTAGAGAAAACGCTCACTCATGACGGGTGGGCGTTTTCTTTGTGTGCACTTCGTGTGTTCCCGACCCGGTGAGGATTGCGTCCATGCGCTCACCTACGGTGCCGAGTTGGTCATCCATGGCATGGCTCCCGGGATCCGCGGGAATGAGCCGTGGGCTCGAGCTTTAAAGGTCCATGGCACGGGCTAATCGGGGCGAACCCGATACCGGCCGGCTCCTCAAGTCATGGGCAAGCTTGGCGGGCCTGCGAGAGGTGACACTCACGGAGTCGCCGTACGGGAACCGGGCCCTCGAGCTGGGAATGAGTACTCAGCCGGAACTCGCCACGATATCCGCGGCGTGGGAGGCCTGGTCGAGAGAGCCGGACGCGTGGTTCGCGATGCTGCACACCGAAATTCTCGCGCGTCCGGCCCTGCCCACCACCGAATAGACCAGCAGCCTACTGGTACTTGATCACCACGCGGCCGTCGATCTTGGCGTGGCGCATCTCGTCGAAGATCTGGTTGATCTCCCCGAGCTCACGGGTATGGAACGTGGGGTGGATCAGGCCGCGGGAGTAGAAGTCCAAGGCCTCCTCCATGTCCTTGCGGGTACCCACAATGGAACCGCGAATCGTGAGCCGTTTGAGCACGATGTCGAAAATGGGCGCGGGGAACTCTCCCGGGGGCAGGCCGTTGAACACGATGGTTCCCCTGCGTCGGGTCATGCCGATTGCTTGGCCGAATGCATCCGGATGCACGGCGGTGACCAGCACGCCGTGGGCGCCGCCGATCTCCTGTTGAATGGTCTCGGCCGGGTCCGCCGCGAACGCATTCACCGTGACTTCGGCGCCGTGCTTCTTGGCCAGCGCGAGCTTGTCGTCCGCAACATCCACCGCGGCAACCCGCATGCCCATGGCCACGGCGTACTGCACGGCAAGGTGGCCCAGGCCGCCGATTCCGGAGATCACGACCCATTCACCGGGGCGCACCTCGGTTTCCTTGAGGCCCTTGTACACGGTGACCCCGGCGCACAGGACCGGCGCCACTTCGTACGGATCTGCCCCCTCGGGAATGCGGGCCGCGAATTTGGCATCCACCAACATGTACTCGCCAAATGAACCGTTGGACGAATATCCCGAGTTGGTTTGTTCCTCGCACAAGGTCTCCCACCCGGAGCGGCAGTATTGGCAGTTGCCGCAGGAACTGCCCAGCCAGGCGTTACCTACCAGGTCACCTTCCTTGAGGTCATCCACCCCTTCCCCCACGGAGACCACGGTGCCCACGCCCTCGTGGCCGGGAATCAAAGGGAGGGTGGGCTTTACCGGCCAGTCGCCCTGGGCCGCGTGCAGGTCCGTGTGGCAGACACCGGACGCGATCAATTTGACGAGTGCCTGCCCCGGCCCCGGCTGGGGAACCTCGACGTCGTCGATGGTGAGTTCATCACCGAAATCGTGAACCACAGCTGCTTGGAAAGTCGAACTCATCCTCATGCTCCTTTGCACGATGCCACTAGTGAAACCGCCTCAGCGGATTTTTAGTCTAAGAGACACACGTCACGTTGACAACGAAG
>NZ_JAUNPE010000011.1:13205-35546 GCF_030536815.1 Kocuria sp. | reverse complement strand
GAGTACACGGGAACCGCGTGGATCACTTACATGGGTAACGCCACCGGCATCCCGGACAAGGAAGAACAGTGGCAGGCTGTGCATGATGCGGACCTGGAGAACGGACTCACATGGGGCAGGCCCGCGCCGCTGAACAACACGTACGCATTCGCGGTGCGTAGCGAGGCGGTGCCCGAACTGGGCAACATTTCCAAGCTCTCACAGATCGGGAGCCTGCCCGTGGCCGAGCGGACGCTGTGCGTGGAGGCGGAGTTCAACTCCCGGCAGGACGGCTTGGATCCCATGCTGGAGACCTACGACATTCCGCGGGGATCCTCCAACGGCATTCCGGACGGCAACATCGGCGTGTACGACACGGGCGCTGTGTACACGGCGACCGATGATGGCGACTGCAACTTCGGTGAAGTTTTCACAACCGATGGTCGCATCGACGCCCTGGAGCTGACCGTCCTGGAGGACGATCGCAACTTCTTCCCGGCGTACAACGCGGCACCGGTGTTCAACTCGGAGACTCTGGAGGAGTACCCGCAACTGCAGGAAGTCTTTGACCAGGTCTCACCGCTGTTGACCGATGAGACCATGCGCCAGTTGAACCTCAAGGTGGATGTGGAAGGTCAGGAACCCGTGGACGTGGCCTACGACTGGATGGTTTCCGAAGGCCTCATTACTGCCGAGGACTGATCGGCGCGGGTCCGAGCTCCCATCACCTTTCCGGGGTCAGCCCGGGTCTGAGGACGGAGTCTGAATGCCAAGGGCGCGGCGTCGTCGTAAGACAGATGAACGGTTAAAAGGGGCGGCAGCCGCCCGAAGGCGGCTGCCGCTATTTCCATCCGTCCAGGAGGCCACTGTCCGGGCGGAGATTAGTGACGGTTCTCAGGAACCGTTGGACAATTCGGACACGAGACGACCCACGTGTCCCTTCGCGTCGACGCGGTATTCGGCGTTCGCGAGCGTGCCGTCTGCGTTCACGACGAACGTGGAACGCAGGGGGCCCTCGGAGGTTTCACCGTTGATGGTGCGTTCACCCCACGCGCCCCATTCCTTGGCGGCTGCGTGATCGGGATCGGAAAGAAGCGTGTAGGGGAGGTGGTACTCCTCCACGAAACGGTTGAGTTCTTCCGGGCTGTCCCCGGAGACTCCGTACACGTCGTAACCCAGGCCCTTGATGGCGGCCAGGTTGTCGCGGAAGTCGCATGCCTCGGTGGTGCACCCCGGCGTGAACGCCTTGGGGTAGAAGTACACCACTGCGCTGCGCTCGTTCTGTTCACCGAGGTTCACGGTGTTGCCGTCGTGTGCGGTGAGGTTGAGGGCGGGGGCGGTGTCGCCCGTAGCGAGTTCGCGGGACATGGTTGCTCCTAGGTGTTTGGTGGTTCCGGCGGGATCCGCGATCAGCGGGTCAGGATCCGGGACAGTGCTGCTCCGATGCAAGCAGCAGATACGGCCAGAGTCCACATTTCAGCGGAACGGTTCTCGATCTTGCTGCTACCGGCGGAGAAATCCGGGTCCAGCGTATCGCCGGTGTACTTGAAGTAGGACACGTGGGCTGCAGTGGCAGGTGCGTTCGACATTTCTCATTCCTTTCATCATCCGGAAGCTATTTTCCGTAATACGAAATATACTGTAATCTGGGTCACAGGTCAAGAGGTTTGCTGAAAAATTTCGTGGTATTGCGCGGGTGCGCAGGAAAGACCCCGTGGGTCGGCTGCCCGAAAGATGGTGTTGAGGCTCTGACTAGCTGCTATGTGCACATCGGGCGGCGGGGCGACGGCATCCGGCATCGGCGCCTGAGGGGTCGATGCGCCATGGCGTGGGCAGTGTGGCGTGAGATTTCGATGCGGGGAAGCCTCGTGTGAGGAAAAGGCGGCTGCGAAGCGCCAGGGGAAGGAAGTGCAGCTTGAGCGCACTTTTTCTGCATGTTCATCACCTAAGACTGCGGGGCTGTAGGTTCCTCACTCCACACTGCTGGGGGGTGCGGTAGCGCGAGGGATGCCGCGCATTGCAGCCACGGTCTGGCTATGAATAGTCCTGGCCATACACGAGCCCCTCTAGTGGCTGCGCACGTACCCCAGGTGCTTGTCGACCTGTTTCTTCAGGGTCTTGCCGTGCAACCAGCGGCCCAGGTTGTCCTCGAACTGTTCCGCCAGGGTGGTTCGCCAGCCGACCACATCCCCGCTCATGTGCGCAGACATGTGCACGTTGGGCATGGCCCAGAACGGGTGGTCGCGGGGGAGAGGTTCGTGCTCGAAGACATCCAACGACACCGCCGCTATGCGTTCTTCTCGCAACGCATTGACCAGCGCCGGTTCGTCCACGAGCGCTCCGCGTCCCACATTGACCACGTGCGCTGACGGTTTCATGCGATGGAGGACTTCACTGTTCAGTAGTCCCCGCGTGGCGTTGGTCAGGGGCGCGATCAGCACCAGGTGGTCGACCTCGCCCACGTGGTCCGCGAGGTCCGAGCTGGCGATGACCGTCCCGAAATCCTCGTCGCGCTCGCGACCGGTGCGTCCCGCACCCGTGACCTTCAATCCTGCCGCACTCAACAGTCGGGCGGTGGCGCGGCCGATGCCGCCGGTGCCAACCACTAGTGCCCGCTGCCTCGCGGTCTGCTGGAGTTCGCGATGCTGCCATTCCGCCTCGCGTTGCAGTTCCTTGCTGCGGTGCAGTTGCTTGTCGTGGGCCAGGATCGAGGCGAGCACGAACTCGGCAATGGGCACGTCAAAGGCGCCGTGGGCATTGGTCACCGTGATGTCCGAGACGCGGAGTTCGTCGAACAGCAACGAATCCACGCCGGCCGCCGCCACGTGGATCCACTCGAGGTCCGTTGCGGACTGCCACGCGTCCCGCAGGGCTGTGGAGAAGAAATCCCAGACCAGTAATACCTGCGCGCCGGGTAGGGCTTCCGGTAGTCGGTCCGCGTCCGCGTAGACGACCTCGGCCAGTGTCTCGATCTCCCGCGCATTGGGTAGGTCGGGGACGCCGGGGGAGGTGAGCACTACGAGTTTTGGGCGCCGACGTCGCTCGCTCCCGGCGGCGGCGTCGCTTGCCAGGGTTGCCCGCTTCGTATTGCCGGTGCCCTGAGGTGCGCGAGCTGGCGGCCCGGCGGTGCTTGATGTGTTGTCCGGGTGGTTTTCGGGTGTTTGTTTCGGCTCCACACTTGCACCCTAGGGCAATCCTCTGATTGTTGACAATCATTCGATTGCGCCGGGACAATGTGACCCATGACATCTCTGAGCCCCCTCCTGAAGCAGGCAACTCCGGTTGTGGTCGATCACGCGTTGGGCAGTTGGATCTACGGCACGGCCGGTAGGGAGTACCTGGACTTCACCACGGGCATTGGCGTGACCAGCACCGGTCACTGTCACCCCAAGGTGGTTGAAGCAGCGCGGGAGCAAGTGGGCAAGGTGATCCACGCGCAGTACACCACCGTGATGCACAAGCCGTTGTTGGAGTTCACGGAGAAGCTCGGGGAGGTGCTGCCTACGGGGTTGGATTCGTTGTTCTTCGCCAACTCGGGTTCGGAGGCGGTGGAGGCGGCGGTCCGGTTGGCTCGCATGGCCACGGGTCGTCCCAACATTGTCGTTTTCCAGGGTGGGTTCCACGGTCGCACGGTCGCCGCGGCGTCCCTGACCACCGCCGGTACCAAATTCTCGGCCGGTTTCTCGCCGCTCATGTCGGGCGTGCACATGTCCGCGTTCCCCTACGCCTACCGCTACGGCTGGGATCAGGAGACCGCCGTGGGCTTTGCGTTGCAGGAGCTCGACTACCTGCTGACCACGCGCACGGCCCCCAATGACACCGCGGCGTTCCTGATCGAACCGGCGCTGGGGGACGGCGGCTACATCCCCACGCCCCCGCGATTCCTCGAGGGACTGCGCGAACGAGCCGACCGCCACGACATCCTCCTGATCTTCGACGAGGTGCAAGCCGGGGTCGGGCGCACCGGCAAGTACTGGGGACACCAACACTCCACCGCGCTGCCGGATATCCAGATCATGGCCAAGGGCATAGCCTCGGGCTTCCCGATCTCGGCCATCGCCGCGTCGAACGAGCTCATGTCCAAGGGCTGGCCCGGTTCGCAGGGTGGCACCTACGGCGGCAACGCGGTCTCCGCGGCGGCGGGCGTGGCCACCCTTCAGGTTGTGGAGGACGAAGGTCTTGTCGAGAACTCCCGGGTCCGCGGCGACCAACTCCAAGCCGGACTTCTGGACATCCAGTCCCGCTATCCGGTGATTGGTAACGTGCGCGGGCTTGGCCTGATGCAGGGCATCGAGTTCACCGCCCCGGACGGCTCACCGGATGCCGCCACCGCCGCTGCGGTGCAGCAGGCCACAACCGACCAGGACCTCCTCACGCTCACCTGTGGGCCCGCGGGCAACGTGGTTCGGTTGATCCCCGCGCTCGTGGTCACCGAACGCGAGATCGAGCAGGGCCTCGAACGGTTCGACGCCGCTCTGGCCGCCGTCACGGCGTCTGCTGGCTCGGCTGCCGGGAACTGAGGGCGCCCATGACGCCCGCAGCAATTCCGGTGGTCACCCGACTTCGCGAAGTGGGAATTGAGGTCGACCCCTCCGAGCGCCGCACCTCCGAGTACGCCTACGATGCCTCCAACTACCGTGTGCGACCCCTCGCCGTCGTCTTTCCGCGCGCCGTGGATGACGTGGTCGCTACCGTGCGCGCCTGCGCGGCAACTCGCACCCCCGTTGTCAGCCGGGGCGGCGGAACGTCCATGGCGGGCAATGCGGTGGGGCGCGGCGTCGTCGTCGATTTTTCGCGCCACATGGACCGGATCCTGGAGGTGGACCGGGAGGCCGGCACCGTCAACGTGGAACCCGGCGTGGTGCTGGCGACCCTGACCCGCGAGGTCGAGGCCGCGACGGACGGCAAGCTCACGTTCGCGCCCGATCCGTCCTCGAAGAACCGAGCCACGGTGGGCGGGGCTACCGGCAACGACGCGTGCGGCAATCACTCCGTGCGGTACGGGCGGACGAGCGATCACACGGTCGAGATCGACGTCGTCACATCGGACGGGGCACGGCTGACCGCCACCGCGAGCGAACTGCGTGCCACGGATCCGTCCGACCGGGCGTCGGTGCGGCGAGCCGAGGAACTGAGCCGCGAACTGCGCGCGCTTGCCCACAAGCACTTGGCCGCCTTCCGGCTGGAGCTCGGCCAGATTCCGCGCCAGGTCTCGGGATACCACCTGCAGAATCTGCTCCCCGAGAAGGGTTTCAATGTGGCCCGCGCGCTCGTGGGCTCGGAAGGGACGTGCGCGCTGGTCGTGGGCGCTCGCATGCGATTGGTGGCCAAACCCGCCAGCGCCCTGTTGATCTGCCTGGGCTACGACACGGTCGTCGACGCCGCTCGCGACGTGACCACGATCCTCGAGTTCTCGCCCGCTGCGGTCGAGGGGACCGACAAGGCCATCGTGGAGACCATGCGCTGGCGGCGCGGGCCTGATTCCGTGACCGGTCTGCCGGAGGGCAAAGCCTGGCTGTTCGTGGATCTGGACGGCGACACAAAAGAGGCCGTGAGCGCACAGGCGGATGAACTACTGGAGCGGCTTGCCAAGAACCGCCGGCTCGTGGAGGGCATCGCGGTTCCCGATCCCGAGGAACGCGCGAACCTGTGGCGGGTCCGCGAGGACGGCGCAGGGCTCTCATCCCGGCTGGCCACGGGCGGGGAATCCTGGCCGGGCTGGGAAGACTCAGCGGTGGCCCCGGAAAAGCTCGCCGATTACCTGGCCGATCTGCGCGAGCTGCTGAGCGACTACGACCTGGACGGCGTGATGTACGGGCACTTCGGGGCTGGGTGCATGCACATTCGCATCACCTTCGACCTGCGCACCGAAGCCGGGCGGGAGGTGTACCGGAACTTCACCCGCGACGCCGCCCATCTGGTGGTCCGGCACGGCGGCTCGCTGTCCGGCGAACACGGCGACGGTCGCGCCCGTTCCGCGCTGCTGCCCCTCATGTACTCGCCCGAAGTGCTCGACGCCTTCGCCGCGTTCCGGCGCGCGTGGGATCCCACGGGGCTGCTGAACCCGGGGTCGATCGTGGAACCTGAATCCATTGACGCGCACCTCGCGCTGGAGGGCGTCCCCGATCGGGAATGGCGCACGAGCTTCGACCTGCAACCCGTGGGGGCGGCGGAAACTGCCCGCGAGTCCGGGCAGGCCGCGCAGCCTGATCCCTGGGTGCACGCCGTTCAGGGTTGCATTGGCGTGGGGCGGTGCCGCGCGGACAGCGGCGGCGTGATGTGCCCCAGCTTTCGGGCGACCCACGACGAGAAGGACTCCACACGCGGCCGCGCTCGGGTGCTCCAGGACATGGTGCGCGGTGCCGAGACCGTGTCCGAAGGGTGGAAATCCAACGACGTGCGCGAGGCCCTCGATCTGTGCCTCTCCTGCAAGGCGTGCGCCACGGACTGCCCCGCCGGCGTGGACATGGCCACCTACAAGTCCGAATTCTTCGACCACTACTACGCGCGTCGGATCCGCCCGCGCTCCCACTACTCGCTGGGCTGGCTGCCGCGCTGGCTCGTAATCGCGGGCAGAATCGCGCCGCTCATCAACACGGTCCTGGCCACGCCCCTGGGCAGGGTCGCCGCGTGGCTCGGCGGTCTCACCACGCGCCGCGCGCTGCCGAAATTCGCTTCCGCCGGGCAGTGGCGTACCGAGGTCGACGACGCCGCTCGCACCGGGCGGCGCCGTAAGGTCACCGCCGCCGCTCGAACCCTTCCACGCGGTGGTTCCCGAGGCCTGTCGGCGTCCATGTTCGATGGCGCCGCTTCCGTTCCCACCCCTTCCAGCAGCGCCACGTCGAGCAGTTCCTCGACCGGCGGCGACCCTTCCCACGGCGCCGTGTTGTTCGTGGACACCTTCACTCGCGGTTTCCGACCCGAGGTGGCCGGTGCTGCTGCCCGTGTTCTGGCCGGGGCGGGGGAGACGGTCGAGTGCTCGGCGGATGTGTGCTGCGGCCTCACCTGGATCTCCACGGGACAGTTGGGGACTGCCAAGAAAATGCTGACCAGGGCGGCGTCGGAATTGGATGACGGCACCGACCGCCCCATCGTGGTGATCGAACCCAGCTGTGCCGCGGCACTGCGCAAGGACCTGCCCGAACTCGTGCACACCGAGCAGGCGCAGCGGGTGTCCCGCCGGGTGACGAGTTTTGCCGCCTACGTGACATCACTGGCCGGCGAGGATCGGTTGGCGGAACCGGCGCGGCCGGTGCCGCAGAGCGCCGTCGTACAGACCCACTGCCACGAGTACTCGGTGTTCGGCCCCGCGACCCAACGCAAGGCGCTGGCAGCCGCGGGAGTGGCTGAGGTAAGCGAGGCGAACGGGTGCTGCGGGGTGGCCGGCAACTTCGGTTTCGAGGCCGAACACTACGAGGTCAGCATGAAGGTCGCGGAAACGTCTCTGGCCCCGGCCCTGCGCGCGGCGGCACCGGACACCGTAGTGCTCACGGACGGGTTCTCGTGCGCGATGCAGGTGAACCAGCTGGATCCCAGCAGCCGCGGCACTCACATTGCCGAAATCCTGGACCCCGGACCTCCGATTACTGAAACCCCGACCGCTGGAAACCGGACCACCGGAAACCCAACCACATAAATCTCAGGCATCGGGCTCTAGACCATCGGGCTCGCCATCTTCGACCGAAGGAACTCTGATGAGCACTCACACCACCGAACACCGCACCTCGCAGGCCGCGCTGGACGCGGTGGCCACGGTCAACACGGGCACGTTCATCGACGGGCAGTGGGGCGAGGCCGCCTCCGGAGCCCGCTTCGACGTGCTCAACCCCGCGACCGAAGAGGTCATCGCCACCGTGGCCGACGGCGGACCCGAGGACGCCCGGCGCGCCATCGAAACCGCAGGGCGCGTCCAGAAGGAATGGGCCGCCACGCCCCCGCGCGAACGCAGCGAGATCCTGCGCCGCGCCTACGCCCTGATCATGGACCGCCAGGACGAACTGGCCCTCATCATGACCACGGAAATGGGCAAACCGCTGGCCGAAGCCAAGGGCGAGGTGGCCTACGCGGCCGAGTTCTTCCGCTGGTTCTCCGAAGAAGCCGTGCGGATCGGCGGCGACCAGACCATGACCGGTGACGGCAAGAACCGCATCATGGTGTCCAAACAACCCGTGGGCCCGTGCGTGCTGGTCACGCCGTGGAACTTCCCGCTGGCCATGGGCACCCGCAAGATCGGACCGGCCATCGCCGCCGGCTGCACCATGGTGTTCAAACCCGCGAACCTCACCCCGCTGTCCTCCCTGGCCCTGGTCGACATCCTGATCGAGGCCGGGTTGCCCGCCGGGGTGCTCAACGTGGTGTGCACGAAGAAGGCTTCCTCGGTGGTCGGTCCGTGGATGGCCAGCGGGATCGCTCGCAAGGTCAGTTTTACCGGATCCACGGAGGTGGGCGTGCGACTCCTGGAGCAAGCAGCGGAGCACGTCATGCGCTCCTCCATGGAACTGGGCGGTAACGCGCCGTTCATCGTCTTCGAGGACGCGGACCTGGATCGCGCGGTCGACGGCGCCGTGGCCGCCAAGATGCGCAACATGGGCGAGGCCTGCACCGCGGCCAACCGATTGTTCGTCCACCGCTCGGTCATGGACGAGTTCTCCCGCAAGCTCGCCGAGCGGCTGGGTGGGCTTTCGGTGGGCGACGGCGCCCAGGACGGGACCGACGTCGGGCCCCTGGTCGAAGCCAAGGCACTCGACAAGGTCCAGGAGCTCGTGGACGACGCCGTGGCCAAGGGCGCCACCGTGGAATGCGGCGGTTCCCGGCCTGACCGCCCCGGCTTCTTCTACAGCCCCACCGTGCTCTCCGGCGTGGATCCGGGATCGCAGCTGATGACCGAGGAGATCTTCGGACCCGTGGCACCCGTGATTCCCTTCGACTCGGAGGATGAAGTGGTCGAGATGGCCAACAACACCCCGTGGGGACTCGTGGGCTATCTGTTCACCCAGGATGTGGACCGCAGCTTCCGGGTGAGCGATGCTCTGGAGGTCGGCATGGTCGGTCTCAACACGGGCATCGTCTCCAACCCCGCCGCACCGTTCGGCGGTGTGAAGGCCTCCGGGCTCGGCCGCGAGGGTGGTCGCGTGGGGATCGAGGAGTTCCTGGAGTACAAGTACGTGGCGGTGCCGCGCACCTGAGGCTGGTGCGATGCGGTTCCGGGGCACTGGATCCCGGAACCGCGGCGCGGCATCGGGCCTTGCACGGACTAGGGGTGCAACTCTCGTGCGTGGTGAGCGTCTCTAGGCTTGCCAGCTACGCGTCGTCCGTGGTCAGGCGCATCACTGCGTCACGCATGTGTTCGAGCAGCAGTCGATCCACGCGGGCTTCGTCCGCGTCACGGATGGCCTCGGTGATGTCTCGGTGCTCTTCCAATCGGAAGCTGTGGGACGCGTAGCGAGTCTCGAGCGCGGTCATGCACATGCGGGTCTCCACCATGAGGGTGTCGTGCATACGGATGAGGCGGGGACTTTCGGACAGTTCCACGAGCAACGCGTGGAATGCGACGTCGGTTTCCGTGAGGGCGGCAGTGTCTCCGCGATCGATGGCCGCGGACATCTCATCGACTTTTTCCAGCAGGCGGTTGGCTCCGGCCTCGGGGTCGCCCGCGATGACCCGTGCGGCGGCCGCGCGCTCGACGGCGTTCCGAGCGAGATAGAGGTCGCGAACGTCGTCGTCGGTGACCTCGATGACGAACACGCCGCGGTTACGCACGCTGAGCAGGAGACCCTCCTGCGTGAGGCGCTGCATGGCTTCGCGCAGTGGGCCGCGGCTCACGCCCAGGGAGCGGCTCAATTCCATTTCATTGAGCTGCTGGCCGGGTGCCAGTTCGCCGTCACCGATGGCTCGCCGCAGTTGCCTGGCGATCAGAGACGGTGTGGTTTCTTGCACCACGGGGCGTAGCAGATTGCCGGGCATGGCGGCCTCCGGTCCGGGGCAAACACAAGGGTTTGCAGGTCAACGTCTTACGTACCGATAAGCCTAGGGGTAGGATTGTCGACAATCAAACGGTTCGAGCGTCGGATGCGTCACGGCCGTAGACCCCGGTGCGCCAGCAGGTGCCCGTTGAATTCACAATGGAGGTTTCCATGAATTCGCAACACCAGGCCGATCCGCCGCACGATCCACGTGGCGCAAACACTCACGATGGCACCGCTCACCTTCCGGAACCGGACGCCCAGACGGTGCGCCGTGCGGTGGCCGCATCTGCTATTGGTAACGCCACGGAGTGGTTCGACTACGGCGTTTATGCCGTCTCGGTCGTCTACATCACCCAGAACTTCTTCCCCGGTGAAGCCGGCACCCTGCTGGCGCTGAGTACTTTTGCCCTGTCCTTCCTGGTCCGGCCCCTGGGCGGTTTGTTCTGGGGCCCGCTCGGTGACCGGCTGGGTCGCAAGAAGATCTTGGCGCTGACCATCATCCTGATGGCCGGTGCCACGTTCTGTATTGGCATCCTGCCCACCCACGCGACCATCGGCCTGGCGGCCCCCATCCTGTTGGTGCTACTGCGCGTGATTCAGGGCTTCTCGACCGGTGGTGAGTACGGCGGTGCGGCCACGTTCATGGCCGAGTACGCCCCGGACAAGAAGCGAGGCTTCCTGGGCAGCTTTCTTGAGTTCGGCACCCTGGGTGGCTTTGCCCTCGGTTCGCTGATTGTGCTGATGGGCGAGGTCATCCTGGGCAACGAGGCCATGATGGAGTGGGGCTGGCGCATTCCGTTCCTGTTGGCCGGTCCCATGGGCCTGATCGGCCTGTACCTGCGATCCAAGCTGGCCGACTCGCCCGTGTTCCTGGAACTCGAGGAGGCCGGCCACTCGGAGGAATCCGCGGGCATGGCCCTCAAGGAACTGATCACCACGTACTGGCAGCCCATGCTGATCATGTCCGGCCTGGTGGTCTCCGTGAACGTGGTCAACTACACCCTGCTCAGCTACATGCCCACCTATTTGGAGGGCCAGACGGAGATGTCCGCGCAGACGGTGCTGACCATCATGTTCATCGCGCAGTTCGCCATGATGGTGGTCATTCCGTTCGCCGGAACGCTGTCCGACAAGTTCGGGCGTAAACCCATGTGGTACTTCTCGCTCATCGGCTTGATCGTGATGTCGATCCCCATGTACATGCTCATGGCCAACGGCTTCTGGTGGGCGCTGCTGGGCTTCGCGGTGCTGGGTCTGCTCTACATCCCGCAGCTGGCCTGCATCTCGGCCACGTTCCCGGCGATGTTCCCCACGCAGGTCCGTTACGCCGGCTTCGCGATCACCTACAACGTGTCCACCGCGATCTTCGGCGGCACGGCACCACTGGTCAACGAGGCGCTGATCGAGTCCACCGGCAACCCGCTGATCCCCGCGTTCTACATGATGGGTGCGTGTGTCATCGGTTTGATCGCCGCCAAGTTCATGAAGGAGACCGTGGGCGCGTCACTGCGCGGTACGGAGATCCCGGAGACGGGCAAGATGCCCGTGGTCAACAGGTAAGCGCTCTCGCGGAGAATCAGCGCGACAGCAATCGCAACGCGGCCAGGGTGTACGCCCTGGCCGCTTGCGTTAACTCGCGAACGCTCACGGACTCATCCACCTGGTGGGCCTGGTCATTGAGGCCACCCGGGCCCAAGACCACCGTGGGTACTCCGTGGTCGCGGGCGATGAATCCGCCGTCGCACGCGGCCGTCCAGCCGCCGATCGACGCCGTTCCGCCCACGTCCGCAACTGCTGTGTGCACGGTGCTGACCAGCACATGATTGCGGTCGGTGCGGAAGCCCGGCATGGACATGGTGATCTCGATGTCCATGGAGATCCCGTCGCCGGTGATCCCGGCCTCGTCCACGGCCTTGCGGAGCTCGCCAAGGATCTGTTCCGGGTCCTCGCCCGGCATGAGTCTTCGGTCCAGCCACACGTGGCACGACGGCGCCACCATGGAGGTAGCCCGGCCACCCTCGATCTTGCCCACATTCCATGTGGGTGATCCCAGTAATGGATCAGTTTCACGCGCGTGCTTTTCGTGGTCCTGTTTGACGAGCGTGAGGAGGGCCGCGGCGGCGTCGATCGCGTTGCGCCCGTCCGCCGGCCGCCCGGAATGTGCGGGGACGCCGGTGATCTCGACCTCGAGGTATGCATCCCCGCGGCACGCGATCACGGTTTGCAGATCGGTCGGCTCGGCCACGATGCAGCCGCAGAACTCATGCCCCAGCCCGCGCGCGGCCAGGTGACGGATCCCGAGGCCCAGGTCCTCTTCATCCACGGTGGACGACAACCGCACGGGCCCGGAGAGCTCCGCACCCGAACGGCGCAGCGCATCCATCGCGACGAGTACCGCCGCCAGCCCGCCCTTCATGTCCGTGGCACCGCGGCCGTACAGCCGATCGCCCTCGACCTCCGCGTTGTAAGGCTGCCTTGTCCACCCGGGTCCGGCGGGCACCACATCGGAGTGGCCCAGGAACAACAACCCCGGCCCGTTCGCCACGGGGCCGCCCACGGGCACGTCCACGTCCACATTGGGTCGCCCAGGGGTGACGACGTCGCGGCGGGCCAGTAATCCCCGCTCGCTCGCTGCGTGCTCCAAGGCTTGGGCGGTGAGTTCCTCGGTGCCCCCGGGATTCTCACCGGCGGTGTTCACCAGGGTGCACGTGAGTTCGACCAGTTCATCGGGGTCGATGAGATCGAGCACGGCCCGTTCCTCCGGGGTGCACTGAACATCGTCACTGGTCATGAGGATCTCCGTTCATGTGTGGTGCCTGTTCAGGACCGCCACGTTGACTCCCGGTTCCGTGCGCGCTCGGCCCCGGTCACGGCGGCGGCTTGCCCGTGAGCGATCGGGGCAGGTTTACCCGTCGACCTCTTTGCGGGCGATCTCGAGGGCTCGAGCGAGTCGTTGCAAGCCTTCTTCCGTGCGTTCCGGGGTGCTCGCGGCGAAGCACAAGCGGAACGCGTCCTCGAACTGACCCGACGGCGACAGCGCAGGACCGGGAATGAACGCAACGCCCTCGGCCAACGCGATCTCGAACAAGCGTGAGGAAGACACCCGAGCGTCGTCGCCCTGGAGGGTGACCCACAGGAAGAAGCCGCCATCGGGATCGGTGGTGCGCACGCGATCGCCCAGGTGCCTGGCGATGGATGCGTCCATGGCTTCCTTGCGCCGCTTGTACTCCGTGCGCAGGCCGGCAAGGTGCTCGCCATAGCCGCCGCGCGCGATGTAGGCGTTGATGATGTGCTGGGCCGGCACATTGGCGCACGTGTCCATGGCCTGCTTGCCGGCGATCAGCAAACTGCGCAGGCGGGGATCCGCGTTGATCCAGCCCACGCGCAGGCCCGGGGCCAGGATCTTGGAGAAGGTCCGCACCGAGAAGATCAGGGGATCGTCCGGGCTGATCTCTCGGAAACCGGGGACGGGATCGCCGGAGAAGCGCAGGGCGCCGTACGGATCGTCGTCGAGGATCATGGCGCCCCATTGGTGCGCGAGGTTCAGCAAGCGGCGTCGTCGATCTTCGCTCAGGGTGGCGCCGGACGGGTTCTGGAAGTTGGGGATCGTGTAGATCATGCGGGGCGTGCGGCCGGTCTCTGCGACCAGGGTCTCGAGGGCGTCGATGTCCATGCCGTTGTCATCCACGGGGACTTCCAGGACGTCCGCGCCGTAGCTCAGCGCGGTGCCGGAGCCGTTGGTGTAAGTGGGGCTCTCCACGACCACCAGGTCACCGGGATCCGTGAACAGTTTGAACGCCAGGTCCAGTCCCTGCATGCCACCGGAGGTGATCACGATGCGTTCGGGGTCGGTGGACCCACTCGAGAACTGCTCGGTGACCGTGGTGATCAGATCCGGTTCTCCCTCGGTGGCACCGTAGGTGAAGCTCGCGTCCGTGAGTACCTCGCCAGCGATCTGCCGGAACTCTTCCGTGGGAATCACTTCCGCGGCGGGCGCCCCCATCGCGAAACGCACGATGTCGTGGGTCTGGGCCGCCAACAGCGAGGTGGAGGAATCGATCACGGAGCCAACCAACCCGTCGGCGCGGGAGGCGAGCGGGAACAGGCCCTTGTCGGCCGGGCCGGAGATGCCCGCGGTGGGGTTGGGGTCCAAGGAACGGACGGTGGTGATGTGTGGCGTGGTGCTGGTCATGAGCTCACTTCCTGATGATCTGGCGGGGGAAGGACGTGAACGTTTCCACCCCCGTGCTGGTCACTCGGATGGTCTCCGAAACTTCGTAGCCGTACCCCGTCATCCACATGCCGCAGATGAGGTGGAAGGTCATGTTTTCCTCGAGGATGGTCTCGTCCTCGGAGCGAATGCTGATGGTCCGTTCGCCCCAGTCGGGCGGGTAACCGATGCCCACGGAGTAGCCCAGACGACTGTGTTTCTCGAGCCCGTAGGCGGCCAGTTTCCAGTTCCAGGCACTGGCCAGTTCGCGGACGGGCGCCCCCGGGGCGATCGCGTCCAAGACGGCCTGCAAACCTGCGGCCACTGCCTCTTCCAGCCGCAGCATCTCAGCACTGGGTTCGCCCAGGGTCACGGTGCGGGCCAGGGGTACGTGGTAGCGCCGATGGACGCCGCTCAACTCGACCACCACGGCGTCGCCGGATTTCAAGATCCTGTCCGACCACGTCAGGTGAGGTGTGTCTGCGGAGGCGCCGGTGGGCATCATGGGGACGATCGCCGGGAAGTCACCCCAGGCGTCGTCGTCGCCCTCAGCCTGCGCCGCGGCGATTCGGGCGGCCACTTTGTTCTGGGGGACACCGGGTTCGATGGCATCGATCGCCGCTTGCATCGCGGCGGTGGTCACCCTCGCTGCGAGACGCATGTAGTGGATCTCGGATTCCGACTTCACGGATCGCACCCAGTTGACCAGCTCGAAGCAGTCGACCAGGAGCCACTCGGGGAGGGCATTGATCAGGGAGCGATAGCCCTTGGGGGAGAAGAAGTGCGCGTCCATTTCCAAACCCACGCACCCGTGGGCAGCCGGGGCGACCTGACCGCGCCGTCGTAGGGCGAACGCCACCCAGTCGAAGGGGTGCAGGTGCGGGCGCTGAACGTAGCGTTCCGGGTAGCCGATGATCTGGTGCGGCGGTAGCCACGAAGTGCGGAACGCTCCCTGGGCATCCATTTCGCGGAGGAACAGCAGGATGTCTCCCTCGGCGGGGATGAACAGCATCTGCGGAACGTAGAACGACCAGGCGTCGTAGCCGGTCAGGTAGAAGAGATTGGCCGGATCCGTCACGATCAGCGCGGACAACCCCTGCTGCGCCATCTTCTCGCGGACACACCGCAACCGTTGCTCGTATTCCAGGGTCGTGAAAAGCGGCGAGCGGACATCCGCGGGGTCGGGCACGGCCTCCGTTGCGGGGGCCGGATCAGGGGAGGGGTAACCCTCAGACACGTCCCATGTGCTCATGGTTCATGATTGAAGGAAATCCGCCTATTGTCAACAATCAAGCGAGCCGTGCGAAAGACAGGGTGGCCGCACGATCATCAGTGCGGGTGCGGCATTGACGTGCAGAAGGGGTGTTGTGGGTCATGGCGCATCGGGCCGGATGAGGCGGGGCAGGATGGTCGGACGGGGAGCCTCATGTGAGGGAAAAGCGTGACTTCGTCTGCTGAATGGCGGGGTTCTTCGGTCGCTTCGTGGCGGGGTCAGGTGACACCGATGACCAGGGTGCTCTGCGCGGCTTCGATGACGTCGTTGGTGATGGTGTCGAGTTCGTTGATCTTCAGGATCCGCTGGATCTGGGGGAAGAGGCGTTCGAGGAGCCGGAAGTTGCCGCGGGTGATCCGTGCCATGGCTTGGGCGTCGGTGAAGTCGTCGGGGTCGAGGGTCTTGCCGAGGGATCGCCAGTGTCTCTCGAGGACGAACAGCAGTTCGTCTTGTCCCAGAGACCGGTACTGGTGGGCGAAACCGACTCGGCTGTAGAACTGGGGGTAGTGGCTGAACTGCTTCTCCAGGCCGGGCACGCCGATCAGGATCAGGACGATGTCGTAGCGATCGCGCAGCAGTTCCAGCGCGGTGGGGCGCAGACGTTCGGCCTCGTCGACGATGATCAGCTCCACGTAGTTCCTGCCGTCTCGCCATCCCCAGGCCTCGGGAGTGGCCGTGCCGGGAGGTACGAGATGCTGCTCGATGCACATGTTGGTGCGGGTGATGGCTTGGGTCAGCTCGTCCTTCAGGGTCCGCGGGGTGGTCAGCACGCTGGGGGTGTAGAGCACGGTGCGGCTCCGGTTCAAGGCGGCGTAGATCTTGGCGTCGTTGTCGGAGCGCGGCCCCCAGTAGGTAGCAGGTCATGAGCCTTCTCGTAGTGTGCGTAGCGGCGCGCGGAGAGCGTCTTTCCTACGCAGGCTGATCCGAAGCACAAACCGATGGTGTGCCCGCGGCGCACGGCGTCGGCGAACTCGGTGAAGCGGCGGTGCTCCTTGGTGACGATGAAGCGCTGGCTCACCTGAGGTCCTCCTTGTAGATCTTCAACGCCGACCTCGGCGCCGGAGCCGGTGCTTCGGTGATCCGTGGCGTCTCGGTAGGTGCGGCCACGAGGGCGATGCGTTCGTTGATGCCGGCTCGCAGCGCTCGGCGGCGGGCGTTGCGCGCGGCCTGGATCTCCTTGAGGCTGACCTTTTGATCGTGGTGCTCTTGGTTGACGGCCTTGCAGACGAATTCGTCGTGATCGAAGACGCGGATCTCGGTGATGTCGCGGGGGTCGTAGCGGATCACGACCGAGCGTCCGACGTAGCCGGCCAGAGTTGGCGAGACGTAGCGCAGGCCCTGGAAGCGGATGCCATCGCGGCGCACGACGCGGGTCTTGGCGACGGTCAACAGCAGTCCGTCGAGGTCTTCCAGGCTCTCGGGCATTCGGGGCAGCCAGCCAACGGCGATCCACGCGCTGCGCGGGGAGGTTCCGAGCTCGCTGTGCGTGCGGTCGTTGTAGGTGGCCACGAACGCCTCCAGGGCGCTATCGAGGTCGGCCAGGGACAGTTTCGGTGTCGGCCAGGGGTGCCCTTCGGTGATGTGTCCGGGCAGGGTGGCGAGTAGCTCGGTGTTGATGGTCCCGAAGAACCGCTCGATCTTGCCCCGTCCCTGGGGTCGGGCGACGGTGGAGTGGATCAGTCGGATATGGAGGTCGACGGCGGTGTGGGCGAGCTGGTCACTGGTGAAGTCGCTGCCGTGGTCGACGTAGAGCACGTCGGGCAGGCCGCACATCGGCCAGGCCGGGTCGGTCTTGTGCCAGATCGCTTGGCGCAGCGCCAGGGCGGTGTTCATCGCCGACGGTGCGCCCAGGAAGACTGTGTAGCCGCAGACCGCCCGGGAGCAGTCGTCGAGGATCGTTGTCAGCCATGGCCGTGCGGGCTTGCCGTCGGTGCCCACCACCAGGATGTCGAGCATGGTGTGGTCGGATTGCCACATCGCGTTGGGCAGCTCTGCTTGCCGGCGTAGCACCAGCTCGTGCTTGTCGCGGTAGGACGCTGCGCCCTCCAGGGCGAGGGTGACCATGCCGGGATCCAGGGTCCGCACGATGTCCCAGACCACCGAGTAGGAGGGGACCGGCCACCTCCGGGCGGCACAGATGCCGGTGACTTTGCGATGGATCGTGGCGATGGCCGGCCGCGGCTTGCTCAGTGCCAGGCCCTCGATCAGGTCGACGAGGTCGGGCGGAAGGCGGCGGGTGCCGGCGTCCGCCCGTGAGGCTGTCTCCAGTCCGGCGTAGCCGTCGGCGCGGTAGCGGGCGTGCCAGCGCTCCAGGGTCCGCAGCCCTACATCGGTCTCGCGAGCTAAGCGCGCGAGGGGCACCTGGTCCTCGACGTGGAGCCTGAGGATTCGCCACCGCGCTCGAGCGTCCACGACGCACCTACTGCAAGGCGTTCTCGCGCCCGCGCTCGGCGCGCTGAAGGGCGCGGTAGACCGTGGAGCGGCCCACGCTGAACAGCTCGGCCAGCTCGCCCACGGTGTGCTCGTCGGCGGCATGTAGCTGGACGAGGTGAGCCTCCTGCCGGGCAGTCAGCTTTGGTGACTTCCCGCGCAGCCGGCCCTTGGCCTTGGCGACCTTCATCCCCTCGCGGGTGCGGGCACGGATGAGGTCGGCTTCGAACTCGGCGACCATCGCCAGCACGTTGAACAACAGCTTCCCCATCGGGTCGGTCGGGTCATACACCGATCCGGCGATGCTCAGTTTCACTTCCCGCGCCGCGAGATCGTCGGCGATCTGGTGGGCATCACGGACCGAACGGGCCGGCCGATCGAGCTTGGTGACCACGAACGTATCGCCGTCCCGACAGGCAGCCAGCGCCTGCCGCAGGCCCTCACGGTCGGCATTGCGGACCGTGAGCCCGTGATCGACGTAGATCCGCTTGGGATCGACGCCGAACGCCACGAGCCCTTCCCGCTGCGCGGTCAGGTCCTGCTCGTCGGTGGAGACTCGGGCATAGCCGACCTTCAATGGGGACATGTTCCCCGGTGTGTCACATAGCCTCCCTTCACCGGACAGTTCACCGGACGGGTCTTACGGGACAGCCCGCCAGGCGTGCCGTCGTTCCTCTCGATAAGTAGCGGTGGTGTCCGGTGAGGGTTCCCCTTACGGGCATGCGATCTGGGCTGACGCCTGTGACCGAGTGTTCAGTGCGCGCTGTATAGTTCAGTCCATGCTGACTATTGCTTCGCGTCTCGACGTGATGAACCGCCTGGGTCGTGCACTGGCCGACCCCACTCGATCCCGGATCATCTTGACCCTGCTCGACCATCCCGCTTACCCGGCGGAACTGGCCCGAGATCTGGACCTGACACGCCCGAACGTGTCCAACCACCTGGCATGCCTGCGCGATTGCGGGATCGTCGTCTCCGAGCCCGAGGGTCGTCGGACACGATATGAGATCGCCGATTCGCACCTGGCGCAGGCGCTGACGGCACTGGTCGATGCCACCCTGGCAGTGGACGAAGACGCCCCGTGCATCGATCCCGCCTGCTCGCTTCCCGGATGCGACGCAGCTGGGGAGGGCGCATGATCCTCACCTCGGTCTTGCAGGCGATGGGCCTGTTCGCAGCGACCAACATCGACGACATCATCGTGCTCTCCCTCTTCTTCGCGCGAGGGGCAGGCCAGCGCGGCACTACCGCCCGCATTCTGGCCGGCCAGTACCTCGGATTCGCCGGCATCCTCGGTGCCGCGGTCCTGGTGACCATCGGCGCCGGAGCATTCCTGCCATCGGCAGTCATCCCGTACTTCGGTCTCATCCCTCTGGGCCTCGGCCTGTGGGCCGCATGGCAGGCCTGGCGCGGAGACAATGACGACGATGACGACGCCAAGGTTGCCGGCAAAAAGGTCGGCGTGTGGACAGTCGCAGGCGTTACCCTTGCCAACGGCGGCGACAACATCGGCGTCTACACCCCCGTCTTCCTCAGCGTGGAACCTCTCGCAGTAGTCGCTTACTGCATCGTCTTCCTCGCGCTCGTCGCGGTCCTGGTCGTCCTGGCAAAGTTCGTCGCCACCCGCCCACCGATCGCCGAGATGCTCGAACGCTGGGAGCACATCCTCTTCCCCATCGTTCTCATCGGCCTCGGCGTCGTGATCCTCGTCAGCGGCGGGGCCTTCGGACTCTGACGTAGCGGCAGCGAGCCAAACGACCCCGACTGGGCACACACCTCTCGGTTCAGACCGCCACACCTACCCGCAGCCAGTCCTGCGTGAGCGCGGCGACAAGGCCGCCACGGAGCGCTGCAATAACCCCGCCACCAAGCGAACGAAGCCACAGAAAAGCAGGAGCGAAGTCTCAGGGGAGGGAAATGCAGATAGCGGGCACCTTTTCTGCATCTTCATCACATGAGACTGCCGTGCTGCAGGTTCCTCACATCAGACTGGATAGGCCGCGCTAACAGGCTGCGCCGCGGACACATGACGGGACCCCGGGCGGTTGGACAAGCTTGAGCGTGTGCCGGTCCCTGCACCTATGTCGGTTAGGACACCAAGATCGACGCCGCCAGTTCCCCGGGGATCTCCACGGTTTCGGTGCGGTCGGACCGGCGCAGTGTGACGGGGCCGGGGTGGGAGGAGTGCGTATCGCCGCCGGAGGGAGCGGAACCGCTGATCACTACGGTCGCACCCGGCATGAGCCCGGCATCGTAGAGGGAGCTGAGCAACTCCGTGTGGGTCTGCACTGATTCCGAGATCAGCTCCAACGTGTATTCGCGCTCGCCGTCGGAGTGGGGCGCACCAGCTTCGGCAGCATCCGCGCCAGTTCCAGCACCCGTGCCAGCGCCACCGGGCCGAACCGAATCAGCACCAGCAGTATCCGCCTCGGCACCACCAGAAGCAGCACTCGTCTGCGCCACCGCATCCAACAGCGAGACACCCTCGGGGTTCTGCGTGAACGCCCCGTGGATCGGGGTGCCGTACGGGGAGGTCGTGGGGGAGGCCAGCAGTTTCTCGAGCAGCACCTCTACCCGGTCGCTCATCACGTGTTCCCAGCGGCAGGCTTCTTCGTGCACGTAGGGCAGCTCCAACCCGATCACGTCCGCCAACAAGCGCTCGGCCAGCCGGTGCTTGCGCATCACGGAGGTGGCCTGCTCACGACCCTGCGCGGTCAGGGACACCGTGCGGGTGCGAATGTCTCCTTCGGAGAGCGCCATCAACCCCTTGCGGCACAGCCGCTGCACGGTTTCGGAGACTGTGGGGCCGGTGTGGCCCAGGCGCTCCACGATGCGGGCGCGCAGGGCGGGGATGCCCTCTTCCTCGAGCTCCAGCACGGTGCGCAGGTACATCTGGGTGGTATCGATCAAATCTGTCATGGCGCGCTCCTAGCTGTGGAACCGGTCCTTCTCCAACGAAGAATCCCAAAGATTCTGCCCGGGCTTCACAGTATGAACCGTGAAACCCGGGCAGGCCACCACGGAGTGGAAATCACACGAGTCCGCGATTGAGCAGACGGCCCGAGGGCTTCTTGTAGTCGACTTCCTTGCCGCCCACAAAGGTCTTGCGGACCTTACCGGAGAGCACCTTGCCCTGGTACGGCGTGATGGGGTTCTTGTGGTTGAGCGCCTTGGCGTCCACCACAAAGCTCTCGTCCTGCGCGAAGACGGCCATATCGGCGTCGTAGCCCAGGGACAGGCGACCCTTGGAACGCAGGCCCACTCGCTCGGCCGGGCGAGTGGACATCCACTGGAGGACCCTGTCCAGGCCCACGCCGCGGCGTCGCGCTTCGGTCCAGATCAGCGACAGACCCAGCTGCAGGGACGAAACGCCGCCCCATGCCACGCCGAAGTCGCCGTTACCCAGATCCTTGAGGTCCAGGGTCGACGGCGAGTGGTCCGAGACAATGAAGTCGATGGTGCCGTCCAACAGACCCTCCCACAGCTTCTCCCGGTTGGAGACTTCGCGCACCGGCGGGCAGCACTTGAACGCGGTGGCGCCGTTGGGGATCTCCTCGGAGAGCAGGGTCAGGTAGTGCGGGCAGGTCTCCACGGTGATGTCCAGACCGTCGCGCTTGGCGGAGGCGATCATGGGCAGCGCGTCGGAGGAGGACAGGTGCAGGATGTGCGAGCGCGCCTCGGTCCAGCGGGTGCGCTCGATGACCTCGGCGATGGCAATGTTCTCGGCACCGCGCGGGCGGGACTTGAGGAAGTGCTCGTACACGTCACCGTTGGGCTGCGGGGCCTTGTCGATGGTGCGCGAATCCTCCGCGTGCACGATCAGCAGCGAGTCGAAGGTCTTGACCTCGGCCAGCGCCTCCTCCATCTCATCCGCTTCCAGGTGCGGGAACTCGTCCACGCCGGAGTGGAGCAGGAAGCACTTGAAACCGAACACGCCGTCGTCGTGGAGGGGGCGCAGGTCCTGCTTGTTGCCGGGGATTGCACCGCCCCAGAAGCCCACGTCCACGAACGCGTTCTGCTGCGCGAACAGCCGCTTGTACTCGAGCGCGGCCACGTTCACGGTGGCGGGCACGGAGTTCAGGGGCATGTCCACGATGGTGGTCACACCGCCGGCCGCGGCGGCGCGGGTTGCGGAGCCGAAACCCTCCCACTCGGTGCGGCCGGGCTCATTGACGTGCACGTGGGTGTCCACGAGGCCGGGAATCAGGGTTTCGTCCTCGGCGAGCTCCACAACCTGGGCGCCCTCGAGGTTCGCGCCGAGCGGTTCGATCGCCACGATCTTGCCGTCCTTGACGCCCACCTCGCGCGGGGAGAAGTGATCGCCGCACGAGACCCGCTTGCCGCGCACCACCAGGTCGTACGTCCCGGCCTGCTGACCGGTGATGCGGGCCTCGGTGGGCTCGTCCGATTCCGTGAGCTTGTTCTCCGCCTTGTACGCGCGGATCAGTTCGCGCACGCGCTCGGCACTGTTGACCTCGTGGGCA
>NZ_JAUNPE010000011.1:0-13105 GCF_030536815.1 Kocuria sp. | reverse complement strand
CTTGTACGCGCGGATCAGTTCGCGCACGCGCTCGGCACTGTTGACCTCGTGGGCAAGCTTGATCTGCTCGGCGCGCGCGGACTCGACCTCTTCGCGGCGCTCCCCGGTCACGGCCAGCTGGGAGTTCTCCTGGGCCACATCCTGCGGGGACGCATTGACCTCGGGGTTCGACGCCGCCTCGGCCACCTTGGCCTGCACGCTCTCCGTGGCGCGCTTGGCGTTCTCCTGCGGATCCGTGGTGCGCTGGTTCGTGTCCTCAGCGGGCCGGTTGTTCTTGGTGTCGCCGGTGTTCTTGTTGCCCTGGTGAGGGGTCGCGTTCATGACGGGGAGGTCCTTTCGGAAGGGGCGGGAACGGTGACGGCGCGGGCCGTTCAGCCGTTCGAGGTCGAGGCTAGTTCTGAAGCTACCGCGTGTCCCACCTCACGCAGCAGCCGGGGTGCTTCACGCATGGAGGTGTGGGCGTCCGGTGCCAGGTCGGAGAGGGCATGCGTTGCCCGGAAACCGGTGGCCTCCAGCGTTTCGCGGTCCAGCGTGGTGCGGCCGCACACGGCGATCACGGGCACGCCGTGGGCCTGGCCGACCCGCAAAACACCCACCGGGGTCTTGCCGCCCAGGGATTGCTCGTCCAGGCTGCCTTCCCCGGTGATCAACAGGTCAGCGCCGGTTACGGCTCGATCCAAGTTCACCAAGTCGAGGACGACGTCGATCCCCGGCCTTCGCGTCGCATGCAAGACGGCCAGCGCGGCGTAGCCGACGCCGCCGGCGGCACCGGCGCCCGGAGCTTGAGCCGCATCGCGTGCGGAGTCTCCCAGGGTCTCGGCAAGGACATCGCGGAAAGTGACCAGGGCGGCGTCGAGCTCGGACACGTCCTGCTGGGAGGCGCCCTTCTGCGGGCCGAAGACCGCGGCGGCACCGCGCTCGCCGGTGAGCGGGTTGTCCACGTCCGCCGCGAGGACGAACTGGGCCTCGGGGACGCGCGGATGCAGTCCGGAGAGATCTACGGTGGCCAACTGCGCGAGGGCGGCGCCGCCGTCGGGAATCTCGTGGCCGGCTGCGTCGAGGAGCCGGGCGCCCAGGCCGGCGAGCATGCCCGCGCCGCCGTCCGTGGTGGCGCTGCCGCCCACACCCAGGATCACCCGCGTGCAGCCGGTGTCCAGTGCTGCGGCAATCAATTCACCGGTGCCGCGGCTGGTGGCCTCGCGAGCGGCGAGGATCGGATCGCCGTTCTCATCGTGGGGGAGTGCGGCCAGGCCGGAGGCCAGGGACATCTCGACCACGGCGGTGTCGTCGAGTCGGGCCCACGCGGCCGCCACGGGTTCGCCGATCGGGCCGGTGACCGTGAGGTCGTGGCGCGTGTAACCGGCGGTGACCGCGGCGTCCAGCGTGCCCTCACCGCCGTCGGCCACGGGCAGGACCGTGACCTGGGCGTGGGGCTGGGCCTCACGGATCCCGGCTGCGATGTGCGCGGCCGCCTCCTCGGCGCTGACCGAGCCCTTGAACTTGTCTGGTGCCACCACAATGCGCACGAGAACCTCCCGAAAATTATCAGCTGAACCGCGGGCCGCGCACGGATTCCGTGAGCGGCCCGCGAGGTATCGGACAGAGTAGAACACTCCGTTGTCGGTCGAGGTTGTCAGTCGAGCAGGGCGATGGCGGTGGGTGCGTCCACACCGCGTGCCGCCAGCTCCTCGAACTCCACCACGTTGTCCAGCTCGGTGCCCATGGAGATGTTGGTGACCTTCTCCAGGATGACCTCCACCACCACGGGAACCTGATGCTCCTGGGCCAGCGAGTCGGCCTGGGCGAACGCTTCCTGCAGCTTGTCCGGATCGGTCACGCGCACGGCCTTGCACCCCAGGCCTTCGACCACCTTGAGGTGATCCACACCGTATCCCTGGGTCTCCGGGGAGTTGATGTTGTCGAAGGCCAGCGACACGTTCTGTTCCATCTTGAACCCGCGCTGGGACTGACGGATCAGGCCCAGGTAGGAGTTGTTCACGACCACGTGGATGTAGGGCAGGTTGAACTGCGCGCCCACGGCCAACTCCTCGATCATGAACTGGAAATCGTAGTCACCGGACAGGGCCACCACGGTCTCGCCGGGCTTACCGCGCACCACACCCAGGGCGGCCGGACCGGTCCAACCCAGGGGCCCGGCCTGACCCGCGTTGATCCACCGGCGTGGACCGTACACGTGCAGGAACTGGCCACCGGCGATCTGTGACAGACCGATTGTGGACACGAAGGTGACGTCCTGACCGAAGGCCGAGTTCATCTCCTCGTACACGCGCTGCGGTTTGATGGGCACCTCGGTGAAGTGCGTCTTGCGCTGGAGCTGGCCCTTGCGCTGGATGCATTCCTTGGCCCACACGCCGTAATCGGGAACGGAGAACCTGCCCTTACGTTCCTTGGCCACCTCGAGGAGCACGGTCAGGGCGGCGTCGGCGTCGGAGACGATGCCCAGGTCCGGCGAGAACACGCGACCGATCTGGGTGGGTTCGATGTCCACGTGCACGAACGTGCGGCCCTCGGTGTACTTGTCAATGGACCCGGTGTGGCGGTTGGCCCAGCGGTTACCGATGCCCAGGACGAAGTCCGAGGCCAGGAACGTCTCGTTGCCGTAACGGTGCGAGGTCTGCAGGCCCACCATGCCGGCCATCAACGGGTGATCGTCGGGGATGGCGCCCCAGCCCATCAGGGTGGGGATCACGGGAACATCCAGCACCTCGGCGAGCTCGACCAGCTTCTCGGACGCGTTGGCGTTGATGACGCCGCCACCGGCCACGATCAGCGGGCGCTCCGAGGCGAACAGCATGTCCAGGGCGCGTTCGGCCTGGGCGCGCGTGGCCGCGGGCTTGGCCACGGGCAGGGGTTCGTAGAGATCGATGTCGAACTCGATCTCGGCCAACTGCACGTCCAGGGGCAGGTCGATCAGCACCGGACCCGGGCGGCCCGTGCGCATCTCGTGGAACGCACGCTGGAACGTGCCCGGGATCTGACCCGGCTCCAGCACGGTCACCGCCATCTTGGTCACCGGTTTGGCGATCGAGGCGATATCCACGGCCTGGAAATCTTCCTTGTGCAACTTGGCCACCGGTGCCTGACCGGTGATGCACAGAATCGGCACGGAGTCCGCAATTGCGGCGTAGAGGCCGGTGATCATGTCGGTGCCGGCGGGGCCCGAGGTGCCCACGCAAATGCCGATGTTGCCGGGAGCGGCGCGGGTGTATCCGTCGGCCATGTGCGAGGCGCCCTCGACATGGCGGGCCAGCGTGTGCCGGATACCCCCGTCGTTACGCATGGCCGAGTAGAACGGGTTGATGGCCGCACCGGGTAAACCGAACGCCTCGGTTGCGCCTTCCTTCTTCAGGATGGCGACAATGGCGTCCACCGTACGCATCTTGGTCATGATGTTCTCCTTGAAATCTTGTGTCGGACCGCCGGGCCCGCGTGGGCCGGGCACTTACTTCTCATCGCCGCCGGAGAGTTCATGGGCGAGCTTGAACAGCCCCGAGTGGTCCAGGCCGCCGTCGCCGCGGGCGACCAGGGCGGAGACCAGCTGGGCGACGACCGCGCCCAACGGGATGGTGACGCCGGCCTCGCGTGCGGCGGCGGTGACGATGCCCATGTCCTTGTGGTGCAGGGCCAGGCGGAAACCGGGATCGAAGTTGCGATCGAGCATCTTCTGTCCCTTTTGATCAAGAACCTTGGAGCCGGCCAGGCCACCGCCGAGGACCTTCAGAGCGGCATCGGTGTCCACGCCGTAGGCCTCGAGGAACACGACCGACTCGGCGAGCAACTGGATGTTGCCGGCCACAATGAGCTGGTTGGCGGCCTTGACCGTCTGACCGGAGCCGGAGGGGCCCACGTGCACGATGGTCTTGCCCACGCCATTGAGGACTTCCTGGGCTGCTTCGAAATCGGTGGCTTCGCCGCCCACCATGATGGACAGTGCTGCGTTGATCGCGCCCTGTTCGCCACCGGAGACCGGGGCGTCCAGCGGGCGGATGCCGGCCTCGCGAGCCGCGCCGGCCAGGTTCACGGCCACGTCCGGGCGAATGGTGGACGCGTCGATCCACAGGGCGCCCTTCGGGGCGTTGGCGAAGACGCCGTCCGCACCCTCCACCACGTCCTGGACGTCCGGGGAGTCCGGAACCATGGTGATGATGACCTCGGCGTCCTTGACGGCCTCGGCCACGGAGCCGGCAGCGGTGCCGCCCGCCTGGGCAAGTTCTTGAGCCTTTTCGGGGGAGCGGTTGTACCCGGTCACCTGGTGGCCGGCCGTGACGAGGTTCTTGGCCATGGGAAGGCCCATGATGCCCAGTCCGATAACTGCAACCTTGGCCATGATGTTCTCCTTAGACGTTCTGCGGTGATCCGCGGGTGTAGCTGGTGTTTGGTCGTGGTGCGCCGCTCGCTGCTGCTCGCCGCGCTAGGTCCGTGCGCTGCTTGTGGCGCGATGTTCGCGGGCGCGGCCGGATCAGGCGCGCTTCTCGCGGGGCAGCCACGCGAAGGGATCCTCCTGCGAAGCCTTGTACTCCAGGCCGATCACGCCGTCGTAGCCGAGCTCGCGGGAGCGGTCGATCCACGTCTCGAGCGGTAGCTCACCGGTGCCGGGTTCGTTGCGGCCGGGGTTGTCGGCGATCTGGATGTGCCCGAAGTCGGCGGCGTGATCCTCGATGACGCGCTCCACATCGTCACCGTTGACGGCCAAGTGGTAGAAGTCGGCCAGCAGCTTGACGTTGTCGCGGCCCACCTTCTCGATGATGGCCAGGGCGTCCGCGGCGGTCTTGAGCGGGTAGGCCTCGGTTCCGGAGACGGGTTCGAGCAGTACCACGCCGCCCAGGGGCGCCACGGCATCCGCTGCGCGCTGCAGGTTTTCGACGCCGATCCGGTCCTGTTTCGCGGCGTCCTCGCCATCCAAACGGTTGCCGTAAAGCGCGTTGAACGCCGTGCAGCCTGTGGCTTGGGCAATCTTCACCACGGCGTTGATATTGGCCCGAAACTCTTCCGAGCGGGCCGGCTGGGAGAGCACGCCGCGCTCGCCGCCGGGCATGTCACCGGCGTAGAAGTTCAACCCGGTCAATTGGACGCCGGCGTTCTTGAGCGCGGCCACGAATTCTTGGATCTCGGCCTCCGACGGGGTGGGCGTGGGGAACGGCCACCAGAACTCGGCGCGGGTGAAGCCGGCGGAGGCCACGGCTTGCGGGCGGTCGTTGATCGGGAGATCGGTCAGCAGGATCGACGAGTTGACGGTGTAGCTCACGGTGTTCCTCCTGTGCGGCGGCCCTCGCGGGTGCCTGGATTTCGGATTGTGGAATCTAACTTTTATCTAGTGAAAATACTAGATCCGAGTGTGACCTACGTCAACCTCTGGTGTGAGATGTTTCTCGCGGTGCCTCCCGCTGACCGGCTGGGAAATGTAACCCGTCCCCGTGCCGCCCGAGCCCGGGGGAGCACTGACGCCCACGGCGAACCACTTTCCCCCGGCATGACGTACCCCTCAATGGGGGTCTACAGTCACCTCCCATGACTACTAACGTTGCTGCCTATCAGGCCGTTGCTTCCGGGGCCCCTCTGGAGAAGGGCACCATTGAGCGCCGGGACCTGCGCCCGGACGACATCCGCATTGAGATCGAGTTCGCGGGGATCTGCCACTCGGACATCCACACCGTGCGTGAGGAATGGGGACCGATCGATTTCCCCATGGTCCCGGGCCACGAGATCATCGGCCGCGTCACCGAGGTGGGATCCGAGGTCTCGAAATTCGCCGAAGGTGAGCGCGCGGGCGTGGGATGCCTCGTCGATTCCTGCCGCGAGTGCGAGTGGTGCCTGAAGGGCGAGGAGAACAACTGCCCCAACGCCGTGGGCACGTACAACGGTGTGGACCGCTTCGACGGGCGGCCCACGGACGGCGGCTACGCCACGGAAATCGTGGTATCCGAGGCGTTCGCGCTGCACATCCCCGAGAACCTCGATCCGGCTGCCACCACGCCGCTGCTGTGCGCCGGCATCACCACGTACTCCCCGCTGCGCACATGGGGCGTCACCGAGGGCTCCAAGGTGGCCGTGGTGGGCATGGGCGGCCTGGGGCACGTGGCTGTCAAGCTTGCGAAGGCCATGGGCGCGGAGGTGACCGTGATCAGCCAGACCCGTTCCAAGGAAGAGGATGGCCGCCGCTTCGGCGCCACCGACTGGATCGCCCGCAAGGAGGACCCCGAAGCGCTCAAGAACCACAAGGGCGCGTTCGACGTCATCATCAACACCGTCTCGGCGCACATCGACGTGCAGGAGTTCATGGCCACCCTGCGCCCGCACGGCGCCATGGTGCTACTGGGTCTGCCCACCGAAGCCCTCGAGGTGAGCGCCCCCTCGCTCATCGGCGGCCGCAAGTCCCTGACCGGTTCCAACATCGGCGGCATCCGCGAGACCCAGGAGATGCTCGACTTCTGCGGTGAGCACGGCGTGAGCGCGGAGATCGAACTCATCAAGGCCGATGACATCAACGACGCCTACGACCGCGTGGTGGGCTCGGACGTGCGCTACCGCTTCGTCGTCGACGCCAAGACGTTCTGAGGTCCTGAGCTCTCAAGCGTCAGCGCCCCGCATGGCCTCCCAGCGTCAGCGGGGCGTGGCGGTTGACGTCCTTGTACAGCAGGTAGCGGAAGGGTTTGGGGCCCCCGGCGTAGCAGGCCTGCGGGCAGAAGGCGCGCAGCCACATGAAGTCGCCCTCCTGCACCTCGACCCAGTCCTCGTTGAGGCGGTACACCGCCTGACCCTCGAGCACGTAGAGCCCGTGTTCCATCACGTGGGTCTCCGCGAACGGGATGATCCCGCCGGGCAGGAACGTCACGATGGTCACGTGCATGTCGTGTCGCACGTCCGCCGGATCCACAAAACGCGAGGTGGCCCAGCGGCCCTCGGTGCCGGGCATGGGGGTGGGCTCCACATCCTGGTCATTGGTCACGAAAGATTCCGGCTTCTCGATGCCCGCGACCTTCTGATAGCGCTTACGCACCCACATGAACCGAGTCTCCTCGGAGCCGCGGTTGTGCACGGTCCACGTCTCACCGGGGGCAATGAACGCGTAGCCACCGGGGTCGAGGGTGTGAACGTCGTCGTCACCGGGCTCGTCACCCAGGGTCAGCTCGAGGGAGCCCTCCATGACGAACACCACCGCCTCCGCATCCGGATCGTCCTCGGGCTTGTCCGAGCCGCCGCCGGGAGAGACCTCCATGAGGTACTGGGAGAATGTCTCCGCGAAACCGGTCAGCGGCCGAGCGAGCACCCACAGCCGGGTGCCTTCCCAATGCGGCAGGAACGAGGTCACGATGTCCCGCTGCGTGCCCCGCGGAATCACCGCGTAGGCCTCCTTGAACATGGCCCGGTCGGTCAGCAGATCGGTCTGCGGCGGGTGGCCGCCGTGGGTTGCCCAGTACGTGCGTTCGCTCATTGAGTTCCTCCTAATTCAGAATGTTCAGCGTTCGACGCCGCCACGCCCGTCTTCGCGACCGAGCTCACCGTTTCCCGGGTCAAGCCGGCGGCGCGCAGCTCGTCCTCGGTCACCGCGCCGCACAGCGTGCCGCGCAGGATGTAGCGGGCCAGGGCGCGAGCGGTGGCGGGTTCGTCGGCAACGTCTGCGGCTTCGATGCCGGGTACCGACCGACGGGAGTAGACCTCCAGGCGGTGGGCGGCGGCGCGGAACCCATCGCGGTAGAACGCGTAATTGGTGAGAAAGCGCGTGGGCAGCTGGTGGGCGTGCAGATCCCAGCCCTGGTAGTACCCGCGCTCCAGGGACCGGTGGACCAGTCGTGCGTGCAGCGCCCAGGACTCGCGGCGCTGGGCGGCGTCGCCCACGGGCAACTGGTTGGTGGAACCGTCCGAGAGGTGCACACCGGTTCCGGCCACCGCCACCTGCATGACGTTCTTGGCAAAGTCCGCGGCAGGGTGCTCCATGGACTGGAACTGCGCGGAGATGCCCAGGGACGCCGAGTAGTCGTAGGTGCCGTAGTGCAATGACGTTGCACGGCCCTCGGCGGCGCGCAGCATCGCGGGGATCAGGCACGTGCCGTCCAGTCCCAGGATCATGGGGGCCGTTTCCATTTGGATCTCGAAGCGCAGCCGGTCGTTGGGCAGGCCCAGCGCATCCTCCAGCGCCTGGCACGCATCGACCATGACCTGCACCTGTTCCACGGAGGAAACCTTGGGCAGCGTCAGCACGAGTCCGTCGGGCAAACCGTCAGAGCTCACGCCCGCCTCGATGAGACCGCCCTCGCGCACCAGGGTGCTGACGAAAACATCCAGGGACCGCAGGCCACGGGCGCGGGTTGCCCCTTCAAAGCATTTGAAACGGATGCCCGCGAAGGCCGGGGCCGGCGCGGAGCCGTTGGCCCGGTTGATCGCGAACTGTGCCACGGTGCGCGCGGCCTGGGCCGCGGCGGCATCTTCTTCGCCGTCGGAACGATTGCCGAAACCGTCCTCGAGATCCAGTCGCAGATCTTCGATCGGCTCGGTCTGCAGCTTGGCGGCCACACGATCCACGACGTCGCTCACGCCGTCCCCGGTCAGACCAGCCAGCTCGGCGAGTATCCGGAGCCCGCCCGATTCATCGGCGGCGGCCTGTGCAGCGCGACCCCATGAGGCGGGGGTGTCCACGGTGACGAGGTCTGCCGGGACGTAGCACGTGTGTACGGGCTGGCGGACCCCGGAGTCACCCGGGAAGAACCGGGCGAGGTCAGCGTCGGTGCCGGCGAGCACCAGATCCGCCCGCTGGTAGAACGCGGTCGGCAGGCTCGCTCCGGCCGGGAGGACCCCCGCCGAGCCGCCCAGCGCGGCGTCGGCGGGGGCAGCGGAGGCGACGTGCACCCCGAGAATGGATTGTGTCATTTGGCCCCTTCCATGAGGTCATACGCGGGCAGGGTCAGGAAGTCCGGGTAGTTGTCGCTCAGTACCATGTCGGAGATGAGCTTGCCCGCCGGGACGAACCACTTCTCGTAGTTCTCCGCATCGATTTCTTCCTTGAGGGCGTCCAACTGCTTCTCCAGGGCGTCGGCGACCAGCTCGCGTGTTGCGGTGTTTCCGGTGTCGGTGTAGACCACACCGTTCTTGATCTGCTGCCAGATCTGGGAGCGGGAGATTTCCGCGGTGGCAGCATCCTCCATGAGGTTGTGAATGGCCACGGCGCCGTTGCCGGACAACCAGACCGCAATGTAGCGGATGGCCACGTAAAGATTGGCGTTGAGCTCCGCCTCGGTGCGCTGATCGCCGGCGGAGGGGACGTCCAGCAGCTGCTCGGGGGTCACGGAGACCTCCGGGCGCTGGCGGTCCACCTGGTTGGGGTTGTCGCCGAGCACGCCGTCGAAAACTTCCAGGCACACGGGAACGAGGTCCGGGTGGGCCACCCAGGAGCCGTCGAAGCCGTCGTTGGCTTCGCGGGTCTTGTCGCTGCGGACCTTCTCGAAGGCCGCGCGGTTGACCTCTTGGTCCTTGCGGGACGGGATGAACGCGGCCATGCCGCCCATCGCGAATGCGCCGCGCTTGTGGCAGGTCTGCACGAGCAGCTCGGTGTAGGCGCGCATCAGCGGCGCGGTCATGGTAACCGCGGAACGGTCGGCCAGGATGAACTTCTCACCGGCGTCACGGAAGTACTTGATGATCGAGAACAGGTAATCCCACCGGCCGGCGTTGAGACCGGAAGCGTGGTCACGCAGTTCGTAGAGGATCTCGTCCATTTGGAACGCGGCGGGAATGGTCTCGATGAGCACCGTGGCGCGAATGGTGCCGTGCTCGATGCCCAGGTATTCCTCGGCGAACGTGAACACGTCGTTCCACAGCCGCGCCTCGAGGTAGGACTCCATCTTGGGCAGGTAGTAGTACGGACCGTGGCCGTTGTCCACCAGCTGCTTGGCGGTGTGGAAGAAGTGCAGGCCGAAGTCCGTGAGCGAACCGGAGCCTTCCGTGCCGTTCACGGTGATGTTGTGCTCGGGCAGGTGCCAGCCGCGCGGGCGGGTCACGACCACGGCGAGCGGCACATCCTCGCGCAGCGTGTACTCCTTGCCCTCCGGTGAGGTGAAGGCCAGGGTGCCGCGGGCGGCGTCGCGCAGATTGGCGATCGCGTCGATCTGGTTGGCCCAGCTGGGGCTCGCGGCGTCCTCGAGATCGGCCAGCCACACCTTGGCACCGGAGTTCAGCGCATTGATGGCCATCTTGGCCGGCGTTGCGGGGCCGGTCATTTCCACGCGGCGGTTCTGTAGCGCCCGGGGTGCCGGGGCAACCTTCCAGTCACCCTCGCGCACCTGGCGGGTTTCCTCCGGGAAGTCTAGGGTGCCGGTTGAAGCGGCCTGCTCGCGTGCGGTTTCGCGCTTGCCCAGCAGCTCTTCGCGGCGGTCGTTGAACTTCTCGTGCAGTGCCTCGATGAACGCCAGGGCCTCGTCGGAGAGGATCTCGCTGGCCGCGGCCACGTTGTGCGGGGTGTTGTGGGTGATGGTCATGGTTGCCTCCTGAAAATTTCGGGTGGTGCTGGTAGTGCGGGTGGTGCTGTCGTGCCGGTGGTGCGTGGACTTGCTCGAAACGGTGGGCGGGCGGCGTCGTCGTCTTGTGAACGGCGACGACGCCGCCCGTCAGGGTGCCGCGTTACTGGCCGCCCTCGCCCAGCGCGGTGTTCTTGACCGCTTCCGCCACGGCCGGGGCCACGTTGGGGTCGAACACGCTGGGGACGATGAAGCTCGCGTTGCGCTCGTCCGGTTCCACACAGTCCGCAATGGCCTTGGCCGCGGCCACGAGCATCTCGGAGGTGATGTCCGAGGCTCCGGCGTCCAGCAGGCCGCGGAACAGACCGGGGAAGGCGAGCACGTTGTTGATCTGGTTCGGGAAGTCGCTGCGGCCGGTGGCGACCACGGCGGCGTGCTCGGCCGCCTCGGCCGGGTGCACCTCGGGGTCAGGGTTGGCCATGGCGAACACAATGGCGTCATCGGCCATGGTGGCGATATCGGCACCGTCCAGAACGTTGGGGGCGGACACGCCGATGAAGACGTCCGCACCGGCCACGGCTTCCTTGAGCGAACCGGAGAAGTTGTTCTTGTTGGTGTTCTCGGCCAGCCATGTGCGGTGGGGATCGGTGTAGGTCTCGCCGGAATGGATGGCGCCCTTGCGCGAGCACGCGATCACGTTGGCCACGCCGTTGGCGAGCAGCAACTGGATGATGGCGTTGCCGGCGGCGCCCACACCGGAGACGACCACCTTGACGTCCTCGATCTTCTTGTCCACCACGCGCAGGGCGTTGTAGAGGGCGGCCAGGGTCACGATGGCGGTGCCGTGCTGGTCGTCGTGGAAGACGGGGATGTCGAGTTCTTCGCGCAGGCGGGCCTCGATCTCGAAGCAGCGCGGAGCCGCGATGTCCTCGAGGTTCACACCGCCGTACACCGGGGCCATGGCCTTGACGATGCTGATGATTTCTTCCGTGTCCTTGGTGTCCAGGCACACGGGCCAGGCGTCAACGTCCGCAAAGGCCTTGAAGAGCGCGGCCTTGCCCTCCATGACGGGAAGGGCTGCGGCGGGGCCGATGTCACCCAGGCCGAGCACGGCGGTGCCATCGGTCACCACGGCCACGGTGTTGCGCTTGATGGTCAGACGGCGAGCGTCCTCCGGGTTCTCGGCAATGGCCATGCACACGCGGGCCACACCGGGGGTGTAGGCGCGGGAGAGGTCATCGCGGTTACGCAGGGAGACCCGCGGGGTGACCTCGATCTTGCCGCCCAGGTGGATCAGGAAGGTGCGGTCGGAGATCTTGTGGACGTTCACGCCCTCCAGGGCGTTGAGTGCATCCCGGACTTCGTCGCGGTGTTCGGCGTTGGAGACATTGCAGCTGATGTCGATCACTACGCTGGTGGGGTGCGATTCGACAATGTCCAACGCGGTGACCTGGGCGCCGGCAGCGGAGGCGGCGGTGGTGATTTCACTGGTCGAGGTGAATGTGGCGGGCGCTTCAACGCGCAGAACCATGGAGTATCCGGGGCTGGGTGTAGACATCTGTATGACGTTCCTTTCAGACCGAGCGGAACCCTCGCTCCATTTTAGTATCCGCATTGTGGAAAAAAGTTTCCACTTATTGAATCGTAGATGTAGTCTGGAACGAAAGACAAGACCCGTGTGAGAGTTATTTCACATGGTGACATCGGATGGACCGCCCGAACAGGGTTATCCGTCCATGACGGAAAGCGAGTTGGCACCATGGCAGAAGGCAAGAGCGGGGGAGGAGTCCAGTCGGTCGAGCGAGTGTTCGACCTCTTGAACATCATCACCGCTTCCGGGGGCGAGTCCTCCCTGAGCGATCTGGCGCACAAGGCCGAGCTCCCACTGCCCACCATCCACCGCTTGCTGCGCACCCTCGTGCCTTTGGGGTACGTGCGCCAGTTGCCCAACCGCAGTTATGCGCTGGGTCCTGGCCTGATCCGTTTGGGCTACACCGCCAGCCTGCAATTGGGAACCTACGCTCAGCCGGTGCTGCAGCAACTGGTCCAGGCGCTGGGTGAATCGGCCAACATGGCCGTGCTCGACGGCCGGATGGTCGTGTACGTGGGCCAGGCGCAGTCCTCGCAAGCGATGCGCATGTTCACCGAGGTCGGCCGCCGTGCGCCCCTGCACAACACGGGTGTGGGCAAGGCCATCCTGGCCACGCTCCCGGATGAGCAAGTGGTCTCCATTGTGCACTCGATGGGCATGCCCACCCCTACACCCAAGAGCCTGGGGACCGTGGACGCTCTGCTCGACGATCTCGAGAAGATACGCGAGCGCGGTTACGCCATTGACGACGAGGAGCAGGAGGTCGGCGTGCGCTGTTTCTCCATGGCGCTGCCCAACGCCCCCACACCCACCGCGATCTCGGTCTCCGGGCCCACTACGCGCGTGGACTGGGACTTCGGTGATCGCGCGGTGCCGCTGCTGCGCACCGCGGCCGAGGAATTGTCCCGTCAGTTCGTGCCGACGGGTTCCTGACGCCTTCCGAGGCAACGACAGCTTTGACGACGCCGCCGCGGCCCCCGATCTTTGGGGGCCGCGGCGAAACCGGGTGGGATCAGGCATCCCCGCCGGCGTTGCCGGAGGTCCC
>NZ_JAUNPE010000155.1 GCF_030536815.1 Kocuria sp. | reverse complement strand
TTACTTCACGAACAGTTCGGTCAGGATGTTCACGCCGTTGAGCAGGGACTGGCCCTTGCCCTTGGAGTAGTCCGTGTAAATGATCTCCACGGGATGCTCCACCCAGTGCGGCTTGATGACCGCGAACTGGTTCACGATCTCCGAGGCGTGCGCCATCCGGTTCTGCTTCAGGTCGATCTGTGACAGCGTCTCGCGGTTGATTGCACGCAACCCGTTGTGGGCATCCGAGAGGTCCATGCCGCTCGTGAACTTGGACACGAACGCCGCGGTGCGCAGCACCAGTCGCTTCAGTGTGGAGACCTGCGTGCGGTTGTCCAGGAAGCGGGATCCGAGCACCACGTCCGCCTCGCCGGAGCGGATGCGACCCACCATGTCGTAGGCGTCCACCACGCGGTGCTGACCGTCCGAGTCGAAGGTCACCACGCAGTCCATGTCCGGATCCTGCAGCGCGTACTCGAAACCGGTCTGCAGCGCGGCGCCCTGCCCCAGGTTAATGGGGTGGCTGACGACCACGGCCCCGGCCTCGCGGCAAATGCGGGCGGAATCATCGGAGGAACCGTCGTCAATGCAGACCACGTGGGGAAAAGTCTTCCGGAGGTTCTCCAGGACTTCACCCACCACTTGGCCTTCGTTGAACACAGGCATCACGATCCACGCACGACTCACGCGAAGTATTCTCCCACAAGCAACTGACCTATCCCTGTAGACCGTTGTGTGCCGGTAAGCACTATGACGAGCGACTAAACTTCCACGAGAACCTTCCCCCGCCGCCGCGCGTCTACTTACTGGAGCTCTGATGTCTTGAGCTGGCTCGAAGCCATTCCCCAATACTTCCTGGTGCTGCTGATCCTGGTTCTGCCGGGGTTGTTCCTCACCGTCACCATGAACCTTCGGGGCCTCTTGCGGGCCGCACTGGCGGTTCCGTTGTCGGTGGCGGGGTTTGCGGCCTCGGCGGTGATCTTCGGGTTCGTGGGGATTGCCTGGAACCCGTGGACGGTCGCCATTGCGTTCCTGGTGGTCGGTGCGGGGCTGTGGGCGGCACTCATTCCGGTGCGCAGACGGCACCCGCACCCTCGCCTGGGTCAGGTCAGATGGGGAGCGCTCCGCGAGCGGATGACGTCCCAGAGCATTGCCCTGTGGTGTGCGTTCATCGTGGGTGCGGCGCTGATCGCGCACCGGTTGACATTGATCCTGGAAACCCCGGATGCGATCTCACAGACCTATGACGCGATCTTCCATTACAACGCTTTGCAGTACATTCACGACACCGGCAACGCCTCGTCCCTGACACTGGGCGGCCTGGGTGTCACGGCGGAACCCTCGTTCTACCCGGCGGCCTGGCACAACACCGCGGCCATGGTGGCCACCGTGACCGAGTTCTCGCCGCTGGTGATCGCCAACGCCATGACGTTTGTTCTCTGCGCGCTGGTCTGGACACTGGGTTGCCTGTACTTCGCCACCCGGTTGTTCGGCCGGCACCCCGCCATCACGGTGTCCACCGGCCTGGTGGCCGCGTGTTTCCCCGCCTTTCCGTTCCTGCTCAGCTTCTACGGCAACCTGTTCCCCAACACCATGTCCATTGCGTTCCTGCCGGTGCTCCTGGGGATGCTGACGGAGGTGGTCGGGCTCTCGCATGATGCGCGTATCGAGGCGCGCACCCCCCTGTGGCTCGCCATTTTGCTGGTCACCGGTGCTACGGGATTGGCGCACCCTTCCAGCGTTCTGCTGGCATTGCTGATCCTGCTGATCCTGCTCGTGACCGTGTGGTGGCGTGCCGTGGCCGGTCGCCGCCCGTGGTGGGTCATCGTGCTGGGCGCCCTCGGTATCGTGGTCGGCGCCTATGCATTGCAACAGATCTGGTTTGCCGCGCGAGCCACGCAGGAAGCATCGTCCTGGGCACCCCACATCACCTCCCCCGGCGCCCTGGGCGAGGCCCTCGGCCCGGTCTTCCCCAATGCCATGCATGTGCCGTGGGGTCTGGTGATCGTCACGCTCCTCGGCGCCTCGGCGGTGCTGCGTTCTCGTGTCCGGTGGGTAGTGGGTGCCTGGGCCGTCATGGTGTGGATGTACGTGTTGGTCGCATCCTCTCGCGACGTTCCCTTCCGCTACGACTGGACGGGCATCTGGTACAACGACGCCAACCGGCTGCTCGCCCTCATCCCCGTGCTCGCCGTGCCGCTCGCGGCCGCCGGCTGCGCCGCCATTCTGACGTGGGCCGCCCACAAGCTGCTCACCCTGGTCGATCGTGCGACCCCCGGACAGCGCTCCCGCTCCGATTCCGGGGACGCCGCCCGCACCAGTCCCGCGCAGAAGCTCCACCATTCCCGCGTGGCCGGTGCCCTCGGTGGGGCGCTGGCGGTGCTCATCGGGTTCATCACGCTGCAGGGCCAGGCCATGACCGACGTGGTCGACTACGGGCGCACCCAGTACGGCATGGAAGGCCCCACTCCCCTGCTGACCCCGGACGAGCAGGCCCTGATCGAGCGCCTCCCCGAGGAAGTGCCCGATGATGCCGTGGTCTTCGGTAATCCGGTCACCGGCACGTCTTTGGCCTACGCCATGGCCGATGTGCAGGTGCTCATCCCCCACAACGGTCTGATCGCGGACGGTGAGGCCTCAACCATCGTTCATCATCTGGAGGATCTGCAGACCAACCCGGCGGTCTGCCCCGCCCTGGAAAAGCACAACGTGCGGTACGTGTTGGACTTCGGCACCGAGCAGGTGAACCCCTTTGCCTACTTCAACGCCGCGGGCAGTGACGAGATCGGCCCGGAGAACGGGTTCAACCTGATCGACCAGCAGGGCCCGGACGCCAAGCTCTACGAGATCGTCGGCTGCGACTGATCCCACCAAGCGCACCAACGCCGACGGCGCCGCGAGACCAGGTCTCGCGGCGCCGTCGTACTTTCTCAGGCCGTCAGGCGGAGGTGGCGTCCTCTTCCGACAGTGGCCCGTCCAGATCGGGATCGTACTGGGGTGTGAACTCTTCGCCGCGCTCGAGGGCCTCGACCCGCTCACGTTCGCGGTGGCGCTTCTTGTCCTCGATGGCGCGCGCCAGGTTCTCCCGGTGTTCGCGCTCCACGTCCTGCGGATCCTGGTGGCGCATGTGGGCCACCGCGCCGAACACGGAACCGTCGTAGACCTTGTTGCCGTGGTCCATCACGATGCCGCGTTCGCAGATGTCCATGACCAGGCCCAGGTCGTGGCTGACGACCACCAAGGTCTTGCCGCGGCGCACCAGGTCCTTGATGCGACCAATGCATTTCTTCTGGAACGGCTCGTCACCCACGGAGAGGATCTCGTCCACCAGGAAGACCTCGGGATCCGTGTGAACCGCCACGGAGAAGGCCAGGCGCAGGTACATGCCCGAGCTGTAGAACTTCACCTCGGTGTCGATGAACTCGGCGATTTCGGAGAAGGCCACGATGTCATCGAACTTCTCGTCGATCTCCGCCTTGGTCATGCCCAGGATCGCGCCGTTGAGGTACACGTTGTCCCGGCCGGTGAGGTCCGGGTGGAAACCGGCGCCCACCTCGATCAGGCCGGCAACCTTCTCGCGCGTGAGCACGGTGCCGGAGTCCGGGTTCATCACGCCGGAAATCATTTTCAGGGATGTCGACTTACCGGAGCCGTTGAACCCCAACAGGGCCACGGTCTCGCCGTCGTAAATGTCGAAGGAGACGTCATTGAGGGCCTTGAACTTGGCGGTGAGATCGCCCTTGCGGCCCTTGACCAACCACACGAAGGCTTCCTTCATGGAGCGGGTGTGGCGCAACACGAACTCTTTGCTCATGTTCTGCACGCGGATCGCAAGATCCGGATCCGTGCGTTCCTTGACGTTTTTGCTAGCAGTACTGGACACGATGATTTACAGCTCCTGCGCGAAGTTGCCCTCTTGGGCACGGAACAAACGGTCACCAATGAAGAAAATGAGCCCGCTCACCACAATGGTCAGCGGCGTCCACCACGTCAGCAGGTGCGGTGGTACGTGCCAGATCTGCGGGTTATCGGTGGTGGGGAACCAGAACCCGTAATGGAACAGTTCCACCGCCACGGTCAGTGGGTTGAGCATGTACACGAAGTACACCCATTCCCAGAGCTTGTCACGGACCATGATCCACATGTAGAGCACGGGTGAGGCCCACGTGGCCACCATGACGATCAGGTCCACGATGTTCTCGGCATCGCGGAAGAACACGTTGAACGTCGCAAACATCATGCCCAGGCCCAGCGAGAACACGGCCACGATCAGGGTGCCCACGATGACCGCGAGCAACTGTTTGAGGTCCGGCCGCCAGCCCGTGATGAAACACGCAATCAGCAGAATCGCCAGCTGCGGCACGAAGTGCACGAACGCCACCAACAGGTTGGAGACCGGGAAGAGCTGTCTGGGGAGGTAGATCTTCTTGAGCAACCCGCCGTTGGCCACAATCGAGCGGGACGCGTTACCGAACACCTCCCCGAACAGGTTCATGACCACGATTCCGGAGAACAGGTACACGGCGAAGTTCTCGATGCCGCGGTTGAGTTCCAGGAACACGCCCATGGCGATGTAGAACACCAGGAACTGCACACCGGGCTTCAGATAGGACCACAGCAGCCCGAGCACCGTGCCGCGGTACCGGATCTGAATTTCCTTGTCGACGATCAGTCTCAGCAGAAACCGATTCTCCACGACGTCCCGCAGCCCGCGATCCTGTCCCGGGGGCTTCAAATGCGAAGCGGGAGCTTTCATACGGTGGTGCCATCCTTTCCTCGTGACGCGCCCTTGGCGGCGTCACCGGATACAAGACGACGCCGCACGCGAACGAACACGTGCGGCGTCGCGCATGGAG
>NZ_JAUNPE010000328.1 GCF_030536815.1 Kocuria sp. | reverse complement strand
ACTCGTTGGGGTTGTCGATGCTGCGTGACCAGTCGAACCACTTGTTGCCGGTCTCGGCGCGGGTGGCCCGCGTGAACTCCTCGACCAGCTGCGGCCAGTTGTCCGCGTGCTCGGGCTTCACATCGAATTTCACAACGATAAAGATCATGGTGGGTGTGCCTCCTTGGGTTGCGGTTCTCCCCTCCAGCATATGGGCAGCAACTGGTGAAAATGTGAACAACGAGACTCTCCGAGCCCCTGAAAATACGCATGTCATGGGCGAATAATGAGTGTGAACACCGCGGCTCCGAGGAGGACTTTCGTTGACTGAAACGCAACAGGCGCAGGATTGGGATCCGAGCGACCCGCGCGTGCGCGTGAATCAGACCGCCGCGTACGACCGCATGCGCGGCACGTGCCCCGTGGCGCATTCCGAGGCCCTGAACTGGTCCCTGTTCCGCCACGAGGACGTCTCGCGCGCTCTCCACGATCCCGAGACGTTTTCCAGCGCGGTTTCCCACCACGTTGCCGTGCCCAACGGCATGGACCCCCCGGAGCACACGGTCGTCCGAAAGGTGGTCGACCGCTATTACACGCCCGAGAAAATGGCCGAGTTCGAGCCCGCCCTCCAGGCACTCACGGCGCAGCTTCTTCAGGAGCTCACCGACGACGCCGTCCCGGTGACCTCGGGCGCGCGAGGCGAGGCGGCGGCGGCGGGCGCCGGGGGATCTGTGACCGTGGAGGTCATGTCCGAACTGGCGAACCCGTTCGCCCTGCGCTGCCAGTCCGCATTCATGGGCTGGCCACGCGAATTGGAGCCGGAGTTGGAGCGGTGGGTGCACCGTAACCACGAGGCCACTACGTCGCGGGATCGTTCGCGCACGGCCGAGGTGGCGCTCGAGTTCGACGGCTATATCCGGCAGCTGCTCGACGAGCGTCGTAACGCCCCGGCGGATCAGGACAACACCTCGCGGCTACTGCATGAAACGGTGTACGACCGGAAACTCACCGAGGACGAGATCGTGAGCATCGTGCGTAACTGGACGGTGGGTGAGCTGTCCACCATTGCGGGCGCGGTGGGGATCGTGCTGGGTTACCTGGCCGCGCACCAGGACGTGCAGCGGCACTTGCGCGAGAACCCGGAACAGATCGTGGCCGCCACGGACGAGATTCAGCGCATCGAGGACCCGTTCGTGACCAACCGTCGCGTGACCACACGTGACGTCGAGCTATCGGGTCGCGAGGTGCCCGCAGGGTCCAAGATCACCCTGATGTGGAGTTCGGCCAACCGGGACGAAGAGGTCTTCGGCGACCCCGATGAGTTCCGTCTGGACCGCGACCCCCAGCAAAATCTCGTGTACGGCGCCGGTATCCACGTGTGCCCCGGCGCCCCCATGGCCCGGCTGGAACTGAAGGTTCTCCTCGAGCGGGTCTTCGACCTGACCGAGAGGATCGAACCGGCAGGGGACAAGGTGGGTGCTCAACACCCCGCCGGAGGATTCCACACCGTACCGGTTCGTCTGGTGCTGCGGTAGGGGTGCCGCGCATGCCAAAGGCCCCCACCGGTGGTGGGGGCCTTCGGGTCAAAAGATTGCGTGGTGCGGAACCTAGTTCAGTCCGTCCTTCAGGTTCTTGCCGGCGTCTTT
>NZ_JAUNPE010000327.1 GCF_030536815.1 Kocuria sp. | reverse complement strand
TATGACGGGTAACCCCACGAACAGGAGAAGCTCATGGCCTTCGATCCGAAGGAGCCCGCCACGGGGCCCATGCCAACGTACGAAGACCGGGGTGACGAGGGGTACAAGAAGTCACTGGGGCATTTCCAAATCCAAATGATCGCCATTGGTGGCGCCATTGGTGTGGGGTTGTTCCTCGGCATCGGGCAACGTCTGGCGACCGCCGGCCCCGCCTTGGTGCTGTCCTACCTGGTCGTTTCCGTGGTGGTGTACCTGCTGATGCGGGCACTGGGTGAAATGGTCATTTACCGCCCGACCACCGGCGCGTGGGTCTCCTACGCGCGCGAGTTCGTGTCCAACCGGTTCGCGTACATGACCGGCTGGAGCTACGTGGTGCTGTCCGCGGTGGCCGGCGTGGGCGAGATCGCAGCGCTCGCCGTGTACGTCCAGTTCTGGTGGCCCGAGATCCCCGGATGGATCCCGTCACTGGTAGCGGCGCTCGTGATAGTCGGTTGTAACCTCCTCAGCGTCAAGCTGTACGGCTTCATCGAGACCTGGGCCGCCATGATCAAGGTGCTCGCCATCCTGTTGTTCCTGGTTGCGGGTGTCATTCTGGTGGTGGCCGGCGACATCTTCAACGCCCCCACCGTGGCCTCGGTGACCAACCTGTGGTCGCAGGGCTTTGCCCCCGGCGGCGCGCTCGCCCTGGTGATCGTGATGTCCGGTGTGGTCTTCTCCTTTTCCGCGATCGAGATCGTGGGTGTCTCCGCCGGTGAGGCCAAGGACCCCGAGCGCTCCATGCCGCGAGCCATCAACTCCGTGGTGCTGCGTCTTGCGCTGTTCTACATCGGCTCCATCTTGGTGCTGTCCATGCTGTTGCCCACCGAGCAGTATTCCGGCAACGAATCACCCTTCGTGACCGCCCTCGGCTCACTGAACATTCCCGCGCTCGCCGGTGTCATGAACTTCGTGGTTCTCACCGCAGCCATTTCCGGCGTGAACGCGACCCTTTACGCGTCCGTCCGTCTGCTCCGTAACCTGGCCGCCCACAGTCAAGCGCCCCGGATCACGGCCACCGTGTCCAAGCGCGGTGTACCTTCCGGCGCGCTCATCTGCCTGCTGGGCTTCTACCTGCTGGGTATTGTCCTGATTTACGCGTTGGGGGCCGCTTCCGCGTTCGAGGTCGTATTGAGCGCGTGTGCCGTGTTCATCCTCTTCGGCTGGATCTCCATCTTCGTCTCCCACCTGGGTTACCGTCGCAAGGTGGCCCGCGGCGAGGCTCACGCGGTCAACTTCCGGATGCCCGGCGCCCCGGTCACCAACTACGTCTGCCTGGTGTTCCTGATAGCCGTGACGCTGTACATCATGTTCGACTTCAATAACCCGCACTGGTACTACAGCCTGCTCGCGGGCGTGGTGCTCGTGGTGGGCACGACCATTGGTTACGGCGTGTCCGAACGCCACGTGGCCAAGAACGGTCTGCCCGACCTCGGCCCGGCCGCGGCACACGAAGAAGAGCCGCTGGACCAACAGCAGCGTTAAAGTGGGAGCGGACCAAATTTCCGCTTCTGAATCCGGAGGAACCATGGACAACGTGAACAACCTGCCGTCCGCATCCATTGACGACATCCCCGAGGGCGCACCCGTCCTGGACGTCC
>NZ_JAUNPE010000326.1 GCF_030536815.1 Kocuria sp. | reverse complement strand
GAGACCTGGCTCGCGAGCCCCACGCCGTGGTCCTCCTCGATGAAGGCCAGCGTCAGATCCAGCGCGCTGGTGACCCCGGCCGCGGTGGCCACCGAGCCGTCGCGGATGAAAATGGGATCGGGATCCACCGTGACCCGCGGGAACTTGCGGACCAGGTCGGCGGCGAATCGCCAGTGGGTGGTAGCGCGCTTGCCGTCCAAGAGGCCGGCCGCGGCCAGGATGGTGGCGCCCGTGCAGACTGAGGCGACCCGACGGCTTGCATCCGCCAGCCTCCGCACGTGCCGCAGCAGCGGCTCACTGTCAGCGGCGCGCAAATGCCCCACGCCACCGGCCACGATCAGAGTGTCGAGGGGGCCCAGCAGATGCTCGACGGCGCCGTGCGCCTGCAACGTCAGGCCGGTATCGCACCTGATGGGTGCCCCGTGAAGGCTGACGACCTGCACCTGATACGGATCGCTCAACCGTCCGATGAGGTTGGCCAGGTACAAGGGTGTGGTGATGCAGGCGACGTCCAGAAGTTCGGTGTGGTCGTAGGCGATTACTGCGGTCTTTCGAGCGGCCATCAGATTCCCCCGTCCGAAGCGGTAGGACGAGTATCCCAGGATTTCGGACGGGATATAAGAGCTACCGGTCGGATACCGTGCGCACGCTCCTAACCTCCAAGCATGAACACGCATACCGTTACCGCTCAGCGTTCAGAGACGCCAATGGCGCCCCGGCCCGTTTTGGGGCCCTCGTAGTAGTCATTGTTGCCATCCGGTTGCTGTCCGAGAATGTGGCCCTCGAACTGACGGTGTTCGCCGCCGTACGCGGTCGTGTCGCGGTCGCTCGCCGAATGGTGCGCCGCCCTGGATCTGACCCTCGGGGCCGGAATGTTTCTGATGCTCGTGTGAGCGGGCAGCCGGTCGATCCATGACATATCAAAGGAGACCCGTTATGACTCGTGTTCGTATGAGCTTGTTCATTTCGCTGGATGGATACGCCTCGACCACCGGTAGTTCGCCCGAGAATCCGATGGGTGTGGACTGGGAGCGTCTCACGGAGGCCTATTCCAAAACTCGCACGTTCCGCAGGTTAGTTTTCGGCGATACCAGCGGCGCGGGTACCGGTGGCCTTGATGACTATTACGCAGCCGAAAACGTCAAGGGCATCGGTTCCGAGATCATGGGTGCCGCCATGTTCGGCCTGCACTCATTTCCTGAGGATCCGGACTGGAAGGGTTGGTGGGGAGACGAGCCACCCTTCGGCACACCGGTGTATGTACTCACTCATTCCGTGCCCCGACCTCCCATTCCAATGGCGGGAGGCACAACTTTCCACTTCCGGAATGTGACCGTTCAGGACGTTCTCGCCGAAGCGACCGAGGCCGCACACGGGCTGGACGTACGTATTGGCGGGGGAATCCGCACCGCCCGGGAATTCCTGCGCGCCGGCCTGGTGGACCAGTTGCACCTCATGGTCGCACCGATCGTCCTCGGTAGAGGAACTCAGCTGTATGACGGACTTCAGGGACTGGAACTCACCCACAGCGTGGCGTCGCAGGTGGCCGAGAGCGGGACGATCCATGTCACATTCACCCGAAGAGACCAACCATTGTTCAATTAGACCGATAGGTCTAAAATTTGACCAAGCGGTCAGCTCCG
>NZ_JAUNPE010000325.1 GCF_030536815.1 Kocuria sp. | reverse complement strand
AACGGATGCCGTAAAGTGGTGTCCCATGGCCTCTATTGATTTTGCAGCTGAAATTCGCGATCTGCGCTCCACCTATGCGTCCGTGGAGGCCGTCACAGACGTTGCGGCGCTCGAACGGGAAATCGCCGAGCTCTCGCAGGAGGCCACGGCCCCGGATCTCTGGAACGACCAGGACCGCGCGCAAAAGGTCACGTCGCGGCTGTCCCACAAGCAGTCCAAGATGGACCGACTCAAGAAGCTCAACGAGCGCATCGATGACCTGGAGGTCATGGTGGAGTTGGCCGAGGAAGAAGACGACCAGGACACCCGTGACAGCACGGTGGACGAGCTTGAATCCATCCGCAAGGCTCTGGGCCAACTCGAGATCCAGACCCTGCTGGCGGGCGAATACGATGAGCGCGAGGCCGTGGTCACCATCCGCTCCGGCGCCGGCGGTGTGGATGCCGCCGACTTCGCGGAAATCCTCATGCGCATGTACCTGCGGTGGGCGGAGCGTCACGGTTACCCCACCACGGTGCTCGACACCTCCTACGCGGAAGAGGCGGGCCTGAAGTCCGCCACGTTCGAGGTCAAGGCCCCGTACGCGTTCGGCACGCTCTCGGTCGAGGCCGGCACGCACCGCCTGGTGCGCATCTCGCCGTTCGACAACCAGGGTCGCCGCCAGACCTCGTTCGCCGCGGTGGAAGTGATTCCGCTGATCGAGTCCGATGACACCGTGGAGATTCCCGAGTCCGAGCTCAAGGTGGACGTGTTCCGCTCCTCGGGCCCCGGCGGTCAGTCCGTGAACACCACGGACTCCGCGGTGCGCATGACCCACATCCCCACGGGCATCGTGGTGTCCATGCAGAACGAGAAGTCGCAGATCCAGAACCGTGCCGCTGCGCTGCGCGTGCTGCAGTCCCGACTGCTGTTGCAGCGCCAGGAAGAAGCGGACGCCAAGAAGAAGGAAATGGCCGGGGACGTCAAGGCATCCTGGGGCGATCAAATGCGCTCCTACGTGCTCAACCCGTACCAGATGGTCAAGGACCTGCGCACCAACTATGAAGAGGGCAATCCCTCCAACGTGTTCGACGGTGGCATCGACAAGTTCATCGACGAAGGCATCCGTTGGCGCGCGGGCGCGCGCAACCACGACGAAGACTAAGGAGCTCTTTTCTCACGACGACGACGACGCCGCCCCGCCCGGCAGGTGCCCTCGGGCACCCGGGGAGTGCAGCGGCGTCGTCCGGGGGAGAGACCCGCTGAAGGAAGTAACGGCCCATGGCCAAGAAGAAGAACGATGACGGCCGCCAGATCGTGGCCAACAACAAGAAAGCCCGGCACGACTACAACATCTACGACACCTACGAGGCCGGTTTGGCGCTCATGGGCACCGAGGTGAAGTCGCTGCGCATGGGGCGTGCGTCCCTGGTGGATGCGTTCTGCCAGTTCGACCGTGGCGGTGAGCTGTGGCTGGAACACGCGCACATCCCTGAGTACCTGCAGGGCTCGTGGACCAACCACTCGGCCCGGCGCCGCCGCAAACTGCTGCTGCACCGCTCCGAGCTGGACAAGATCGCGGGCAAGACCCGCGAATCCGGCTACACCATCATTCCGCTGTCCCTGTATTTCGTGGACAACAAGCGCGTGAAGGTGGAGATCGCCGTGGCCCGCGGTAA
>NZ_JAUNPE010000324.1 GCF_030536815.1 Kocuria sp. | reverse complement strand
TCCTCGGAGGGGACCGTGCCGGCCCACGCGACCACGTTCTGCGGGGCTACCTCCGCGCCGCGCACCGCATCCCAACCGGCCGCCCAGTCCTTCAGGTCGGCTTCCCACTGCTGTGCCATGTGGCTCTCCCTTCGTCAAAAAGTTTCGCACCGAGTATCTCACTCTGGACCGGCACAACAGGTCGTTTCCGACAGGCGGTCCTCTTATCCTGAGTAGGTTCAGTGGTTCCGCAGTCGCTCGGACATCGGGAGAGCACAACCGCCGCCGACGGCGAGGCCATCACCGGAGCCATCGACGCCGAGGTCATCCGCAGCCTCAGCAAGAAAACCGGCAAGCACAGTGGCACCCACGCGACCCAGGCTCCGGTTTCCGATCCGAGGGACTCCCGCTGACCCGCGCGACGGCTCGTACCGAAAAGCTCCCCGCCACACAGTGGCGGGGAGCTTTTACAGGGTGAGCGAGCGGCGTCGTCGTCCTGGCCGCGGGCGATCCACGACGACGCCGCTGCGGGGCTAGCCGCGCTTGGCCGCCTTTTCCTCCGCCTGCACGATCCAGTGCTCGCGAGTGGTCACGAAGTCCGTGCCGTCCCACGCACCCAAACCGGACAGGCCCGGAATGTCACCGGAGTGGAACACGGGCTCCACTCCGGCCTTGCGCTGGTCCGTGTAGTTACGAAGGACCTTGGCTGCGACACCCGCCAAACCGACCAGTGCAATCAGGTTGATGGTGGCCATGAATGCCATGAACAGATCCGCGAGCGACCACACGAGGTCCAGCGCCGCGAGGGCACCCAAGAACACGCAAACCAGCACCAGGAAGCGGTAACCGGTCATGACCGCGCGAGAACCGGTCATGAAACGGATGTTGGACTCACCGTAGTAGTAGTTACCGATCACCGAGGACCACGCGAAGAGGAAGATCGCGACGGTCAAGAAGTGAATGGCCCAGTCACCCAGCTGCGCGCCCAGGGCGGCCTGGGTGAGCGAAGCACCCTGGCGTTCGTCGCCGAAGGTCGGGTTGGAGAGCAGGATGATGAAGGCCGTCACCGAGCACACGATCATGGTGTCGAAATAAACGCCCAGGGACTGCACGAAGCCCTGCTTGGCCGGGTGGGACACGGACGCGGTGGCACCGGCGTTGGGAGCGGAACCCATACCCGCCTCGTTGGAGAACAGGCCGCGCTTCATCCCCTGAATGATCACACCGATCAGGCTGCCGGTCACGAACTCACGAATACCGAAGGCGCCCTCCACGATCATGAGGAACATGGCGGGGACCTCGGTGATGTTCAGCGCCACGACCATCAGACCCAGGATCAAATACAGGATGGCCATCACGGGCACCACGATCTGGGTCACGCTGGAGATCGACCGAATACCGCCGAAGATCACAGCCGCGGTGATGACCACCAGCGCCAGGCCGATCACGATGCGGATCCACATGTTCTGGCTGTCGGCCATGTCCAGGTTCAGGGAACCGCTGACGGCGTCCACGATCGAGTTGGACTGCACCGAGTTGAAAACAAAGCCGTAGGTGATGGTGATCGTGACCGCGAAAATCAAGCCCATCCAGCGCTTCTTGAGGCCGCGCTCCATGTAAAAGGCCGGACCGCCCACATAGCCGTCCCGCGCCTTGATCTTGTAGAGCTGGCCCAGCAGGGACTCCGTAAATG
>NZ_JAUNPE010000154.1 GCF_030536815.1 Kocuria sp. | reverse complement strand
GTGTCCTGTTCGACGGGGCGGATAAGTTCGGGCTCCCCAGTGCCATCGTCGGTGACGGGCACACGCCAGATCTCCGAACGTTCCCACCCACCGTCCATCCAAGCTTGCACGGTGACCACCGCAAAACTCCCGTCCGGCGAGGGCTCATAACCCAGCAAACGGCCCTCCGGAAGTCGAACGTGCCGTGCTTGGTCCTGGACCGAAGCGCCGTCGGCAGCAGCGACAGCGTCCACGAACCAGAGCGTGGGCACATCCGGCCCCAGATCGTGGTCCCAATCGCGGGTGGGTGCCGACTCGTACAACACCGCACTCACGCCCGAGTCTTCGCGCAATTTGTCCAACCGCTCGTTCTCGGCGGTGACCTCATTGGCGTGGCGGGCAGACGGGAGCGTGCCACTTACGAAGAACAGACGGTCGCCACCCAGCTTGAGGTCTTCGACGCCGCCGGGCCGTTCCAGAATCATCCGCGCCTCGCCGTACGGGGGCAAAAGCCACAGCCGTGTGCGGTCCTTGTCGTCCTGGCTGGCCGGGCGCGCAGACGAGAAGAAGAGGGCGCCGCCGACCCCTGGACACACTTCCGACACACCGTGCTGATCGTGAGTCAGCTGCCGGGTCTGGATCTCGTCCTGGTCCGTCTCTACCGACCACGCCTGCGTCACGTACTTCTTGCCATCTGTAGACAGCTCTTTACGGAGGGCCACCACAGTGCCCGATTCGTGGGTATTGAATCCGGACAGGCGAGGAGACGCGATCAAATGCTCGGGGGTATCTACACGGAATGTCATGTAGGTCACACTAACGCGATGCTCTGACACCCATAGTGCGGACTGTGCCAGCAATACCCTCGGGGGTACTTGCGCTATACCCCCTAGGGTATTACCGTTTTGGTCAACACCCGGAGGAGCAGCAGGCTCCCCGATGTCACAAGTAAGGAGAACTCCTCATGCTTCTGGAACGCATCTACGACGAGGACTTGGCCCAGGCGAGCTTCGTGATCGGCTGCCAAGCCAAGAAAGAGGCCATCGTGGTCGATCCACGGCGCGACCTTGACGTTTATGTGAAGATCGCGGAGAAGAACGACATGAAGATCGTGGGTGTGACCGAGACTCACATCCATGCAGATTTCCTCTCCGGTACTCGTGAATTGGCCTCGGCCACTGGTGCCACCATGTACGTCTCAGGAGAAGGTGGCCAGGATTGGCAGTACGAATTCGACGCAACCCGCCTCTATGACGGGAGCGAGATCAAACTTGGCAACATCACCATTACCGCAGTACACACCCCCGGACACACACCCGAGCACCTCTCGTACCTCGTCACCGACGGCGCGTTCGCGGACGACCCGGGCTACATGCTCACCGGAGACTTCGTGTTCTCGGGTGACCTGGGCCGACCCGATCTGCTCGATGAGGCCGCCGGCGGTGTCGATACCCGTTTCGAGGGTGCCAAGCAGATGTTCAAGAGCCTTCGAGACAAGTTCTTGACCTTGCCGGACCTCGTGCAGGTGTTCCCCGGCCACGGCGCCGGATCTGCCTGCGGTAAGTCCCTGGGCGCTATCCCCTCCACCACCGTGGGCTATGAGCGCCGCTTCTCCTGGTGGGCCTCCTACGCGGAGAACAACGACGAACGGGGATTCATCGACGAGCTCCTCGATGGGCAGCCTGACGCACCGTTCTACTTCGGCCGCATGAAGAACCAGAACCGCCGCGGCCCGGAGATCATGGGTGAACGCGCCCCGCTGGAAGAACTCGACAACGCGGAAGTCGCCAAGAAGCTGGAAGCCGACGAAGTCAGCTTCGTGGATACCCGTTCCGCGGACGCCGTCCACAATGGCACCGTTGAAGGTGCACTGAACATTCCAGGCTCCGGCAATACCGCCACGTATGGGGCCTGGGCGGTGAACCCGGAAACGGATGATCGCCCCCTGGTCCTCTTGGCGGAAGACCAGGAGTCGGCGCAGAGCATCTGGGACCACCTGGTGCGTGTGGGCATCGACAAGGTGGCCGGATATGTGACCTCGTTCGATGGACTCCCCGTTTCCAAACCTCAGGTGATCAACCCAGGAGATGTGGAATCCTTCGATGCAGCAACGCTTCTGGACGTGCGCGCGGTGAGCGAATACGACGAGGGACACATTCCCGGCGCCACCCAGCTGCACGGTGGTCGAGTGCTGTGGAACTTGGACAAGCTCCCCCAGCACGGAACCATCGTCACGTACTGCAAGAGCGGGGCGCGTAGCTCGATCGTCGCGAACGTCCTACGCCACGCCGGTTTCGACGTGGCCGAACTCAAGGGCTCCTACGATGCCTGGGCAATTCACCAGGACTCCGTCAGCAGCGCCTCTCCCTAAGAAATCCTGACGACCGAGGCCGGGAGGTCCACCCATTGCGGGTGGGCCTCCCGGCCTTTTGGTGTCCGGCTTCCCGTGGAGAACCCGTCACCCAGCGCCGTCATTGGCTCTGCACCATGGGCATGACTCCAGGTAGGCCACTGCACATTGCGCCCGAATAACCGGTTCAAGAAAACTCCCCGTCGAATGAGCTGAAACTTAGCTCATCCGGCGGGGAGTTCCTTACCGCCTGCGATTTCCTCGAGAAAAGGGAGCTCGCACGACCGGGGGTCAGCCAGCGAACGCCTTAGATCTGAGGGGACAACGGGAAACGGCGAACCAGCAGACCAGCGCGGCGACAGCAGCAGCCCCGGCTGCACCCGCCACGATCAGGCCTCCCACGCCCGGCAGTTCCTGAGCGAGTACGAAGAATCCCATGACGAGCACGAAGACCCCGAACCCTTTCCGCAATGCGGCTTCCGGGATCTTTCCCGCCAGCCGAGCACCAATCACTGACCCCACTATTGCGGCGGCAGTGACGGCCCCTACGAGTGCCCAGTCCAGCGAGACGGAAGTGAGATAGCCGCCCAGTCCCGCGAAGGACTTCATGGCGATGACCACGAGCGAGGTTCCCACAGCAACCGGCATGGACAGGCCGCCGAGCAACGCCAGGGCCGGGACGACCAGGAAACCTCCGCCGGCCCCGACCAGCCCGGTGACCAGGCCCACCACGAGCCCCTCGATGAGAATTTTGACGAGCGGCAGATCCGTGCGCTCAGAGCTCTCCTTCTCCTTCTTTCGACCACGAATCATCGCCAAGGACGTGGCCACCATCATCACGGCAAACGCAATCATCAGCACCGTGCCTGGGATGTACCCGCCGGCCAGTCCCCCGAGGAACGCGCCGACCATGCTGGCAAGCCCGAAAATCAACGCGGTTCGCCACTTCACCCGTCCCTGGCGGGCATGCGTGACAGCGCTGAAGACCGAGGTCACCCCCACCACGAAGAGCGACGCCGCAATGGCCTCCTTAGGATCCAATCCGGCCACGTAGGTGAGGATCGGAACGGTGAGAATGGATCCGCCGCCACCGAGCAACCCCAGCGAAAGTCCGATCATGATCGACAACAACAGGGTCAGTGCAAGAGTCAGTGTCATGAGAAGTCCTGTCCCCCTTAAAGCTCCGCGCCTTCGAGCGCGCAGCTTCAGGGATTACTCGGAGCGTGCCGGGATCTGCTGAATGGCCGAGGTGGCGGTGGGCTCCACCGCCGCTTTGTTCCACGGCATGGCCGACAGTGCCTTGCCCATGGCGCAGGTATTGGTGGCGGCGGAGAAGGTGAGCCCGGTGCCAATAATTCCGGCCACAGTACGCAGTTTGGGCGAAACGAATTTTCCGCCGACCAAACCGGTCAACACCAAGGAGCCGGCCACCAGGCGCACCTGTCGTTCGAGATCCCAGCGGGATGCGCCGCGCACCACATCACCACCGGCATCGGCGAACCCCGAGGCACCGCCTTCAAGTACGTATGCCGATTCGAGCCCCACAGTAGCCAGCCGTCGACGCGCTTGCTCTGCCCGAACGCCCGAGTGGCACACCAGCACAACGCGCTCTCCCAGCCGGGAAACGAGGTCTTCCGTGTGCTCGGACAGCAGGTTCAGCGGCACGTTGTAGGAGCCCTTGATGTGGAGGGACTCGAACTCGGCCGCAGACCGGACGTCAATCACCACCAGATCCTGGTGTTGCACCATCCACTCGCGGAGGGTTTGGGGGCTGACGTCGGTGACGGTGGGAGTAGACATGAGAGTCCTTTCGAGTAATTGAGCCGAAGTGATGACGCCAGTATGCTTTATACCCCTAGGGGTATGCAAACGCCCCCGGGGGTATAGAATGCTTTCAAATATCAGATTCAGGAGACCCCATGGAACTTGACCCCTCAGACATCACGCCGGCCATCAATCGACTCAAGCGAGCCCAGGGCCAACTCGCAGCGGTCATTCGCATGGCCGAAGAGGGCAAGGAGTGCAAGGACGTGGTCACCCAATTGTCTGCCGTGTCCAAAGCCCTGGACCGCGCAGGCTTCTTGATCGTCGCGAGCGGCCTCGAACAGTGCTTCAAGAACCCGGACGAAGCCATGGACAAGAAGGAAATGGAAAAGCTATTCCTCTCCCTTGCCTAACGACTCGCAGTGGACTCGCCACCCTCGAACCTCACAGATGAGATGCAGGCTGCCAGGATGGCCGAATGAACACGCGCCAGATTTTCGCCGCCCTCGCGAACTCCGATACTCGCGATCTGTATGCCCGGGTCATCCTCGGTCAAGTCCCCGAGTCGCCCACCTCCAAGCAATCGCGGGCCCTCCTGAACCTGCATCGCGCCGGATTGATCGACACCCCCGACGGCACATGGTCACCTACCGCCGTGTTCCGTGAGCTCTTGGCCGAGGGCGCCAGGCACACACCCAAGGGTTACGAGCGATTTCTGGAGAACGGGCGCGTTACACGGTGGCCGTCCAAGGCAGCGGATAAAGACGGGCTGATCCGATGGATCATGGATCAATGTTTGGCAACTGACGAGCGCGTCGAAGAGCGAGAGCTCAATGACCGGATTGAGAAGTTCAGCGATGATCCGGCCCTGATTCGCCGGCACTGCGTGGACACCGGGTACATC
>NZ_JAUNPE010000153.1 GCF_030536815.1 Kocuria sp. | reverse complement strand
GCTGGTCAAAGCTCATGTCCTGAAAGTTCATGTCACCACAGTGACATGCTTCCGGCCGTGGGACTAGCGGTTTTCGGACACGGGCGTGAGGTGGGGATCGGTCAGTTGTCGAATGGACGGTGGGATTCTCGTGGAGTGTTCCGACCGAAGACGCCCACCGCAATCCACGAGATGGCCACAATGGCACCTCCCAGGGCCGCATAAGCCTGGGAGGTGTCAAAGGCTGCAAAGCCCGCCCCGTAGAGAATGGTGATGACCAGGGCAACGAAAGCCAGAGTTTGCCGTTTCATGACTTGAGTGTCCCAACCACTGGCGGGCGGCGCTACTGACAATTGTCATGATTCGGACGCATCTTCGGGTGAGTGCCACCCGTGCAACGGCCATCGCCGGGAGGTCGCAGCTCCCCTACTTTTGTGGCGGCAGCACGATATCGAAGCGGACGCGCGCCCAATCCCGGTCCAGTTCACGGCCGTCCGGTGTGGGTGTGCCTGCAGTTTGCTGTTCGAAGTCTTTGATCAGGGAGGGCTTCACTCCGAACACGGTGTCTCGTTTCAGGTACTCGCAGCCGTTGACGAAGATGTGCGTGACCAGAGTGTGCTTCTCCGGCGCGGACACCATGAAATGAAGGTGTGAGGCACGCATTGGGGACCGGCCCACCGCGTCGAGCATTTTACCAACCGGCCCGTCGTAGGGGATGGGGTAGGGGACAGGAGTCAGGCCCCAGAATCTATATTCGCCGTTCTCGTCGGCAAACAAGTGCGCGCGGGTCGCGGTGCGGCCGTCGTTGTACTGAACGTCGTAGAAGCCGTCTTCGTCACATTCCCACACCTCGATGCGGGCACCGGGCAGCGGATGGCCATCGGTGTCTTTCACCGTTCCTTCGACCCAGCAGGGCTGACCCTTTGCCCCAAAGGCCATGTCACCGCCGTTGTCGATTTCCGGCGCGTCCTCCACGAAGAACGGTCCGAAGACGGTGGCCTCGGTGGCGTTCTCGTAGGCCTCATTGTTGATGGCAATAGTCTGCATGGATACACCCAGCACATCTGACAGAAGCACGAATTCCTGTCGAGTGCCCGTTGTGATGTGTCCGGCATCCGTCAGGAATTTGATACCGGCATTCCACTCGTTTTCGGTCAGACGCACCTCGCGCGCGAAATCATGCAGGTGCTTGGTCAGCGATTGCATGATGTCTTTCAATCGATCATTGGGAGAATCCTCAAAAGACTTCAAAGCAATATCCGTGACGAACTGCTCCCGCCCACTTTGTTCATGAGTCACATTGTTATTGGGTGTTTCACTCATTCTTTCCTCCCGGGGTTTCGCCGGACCACGCATCGTGCAGCATATTTTTCAGATTCTCTTCGGTCACGGGCGTGGGATTGTCTTTCGGAACCACCCCCATAATGCGTTCTACGGCCTCGGCAATCCCGGTCTCGGGCATTCCAAAATCCCGGAGGGCTCGCGGTGCGTTGGTGGCCTCGCGCAGTTTTTCCAACGCCGACGACGCCGCTGGCGCCGGCTCGTCAGACGGGGCGCCGTTGTCGAGCGCCTGGGAAATCCGACGGGCGATCTCGGGAACTGAAGGGGCATTGAAAGCCAGGACGTGCGGCAGGACCGTGGCGTGGGTCTGCGCGTGGGGCAGGTCGAAAGTGCCGCCCAGAACGTGGCAAATCTTGTGGTGGAGGCCTGATCCCGCGGAAGCGAATGAGACGGCTGAAAGATACGCACCGTACAGGCACTGGTCTCTACCGCTGAGATCCTTCGGGTCGGTTACTACTTGCGGCAGGCCACGAGCGAGCGCGCGGATTCCTTCCAGCGCCATCGCCTGAGCAATAGGGTCCGTGTTGGAGGCCCACATGGAATCAATGCAGTGCGCCAACCCATTGAATCCAGAGGCCACGGACAACTCAACGGGTAGCGTCAAAGTCAACGTGGAATCGTAGATCACAGTCTTGGGTAGAACGCGGTCGTCCAAACCCGTTGACTTGGTTCGGTCTTCGGTCATGCCCCACATGCGTGTGGCCTCGGAACCCGCATACGTGGTGGGTACGGCAATGATCGGCAAACCAGTAGTGAGGGCAATAGCCTTGGCGAGACCCGTGGTGGAACCGCCACCCACACTCACGAGCACGTCTATGTTTGCCTCTGCGGCTGCACTGCGGGCACGCTGAACGTTTTCTACCGGAACGTGTTGGCGTACTTCGTCCCAATTCAGAGCCGTGTCAGTCTCACCCATCACTTGCGCGGCGAGGTCAGATTCGAACTCCGAGGCGATCAACATGACATTGGAGCACTCCAGGCGTTCCAGCTCGGCACGTAAATGTTCCGGCGCGTTGCCCGCATCCAGGATGACGCGTTGGCCCAAGGTGTCGTGAATGAACGATGTCATTTGGTCTCTCCTTCAGCGGTCAAGTGCAACCTGGAAATTAGGGTGTCGACGGACTGGTGCAGGTGTTGGCCGTCCGTGGCGGAGGCTGCCACGTAGAAGTCGGGACGAAGCACCACGTACTTCACGCCCATGTCTCCCAGCCACGTGGTAAACACGCCGTCCACGTCATGAATCTCTGCATCACTGCCCACCGGGCCGACCCGAACGGCCTTGGCGTCCAGCCGCTCCAGCGTCGCCCGTTGCTGCTCGGTGAGTGCCTCCCACGGAGAGTGCTCCAGGCCGATCATGATCCACCCGCGACCGACCACGTCGTCGAAACGGCCCCGTTTACCGAACCCCTCCACCACGCCCTGGTGCGCCAGTTCCCCCACGTGAGCGTCACCTTCCACGCCCAGTCCCGGGCCCAGAATGCCGATGTCAGTATTCACTGGAGTGCCGTCGTAGTTCTCCATTTCCGCCAACATATGCTTGTCCCGCTCGGCGGCAGCCGCGGGGTCGGTGATGCAGATGACTTTGCCGAGTTCCATTGAAAACTCGACGTAAGACTTCACGTGTTCGCGACGCTCGGGTCCGTAAGAATCCAAGAGTGCGTCTCCCGCGAGGCCACGAAGTACCAGATCCAAACGCCACCCCAACGCAATGGCGTCACGAACACCGGCGCACATCCCCTCGCCGGCAAACGGCGGCATGAGGTGCGCGGCATCCCCGGCAATCAACGCCCGCCCCCTGCGCCATTCATCAGACCATCGGGCCTGGAAGCGATACACCGCGGATCGTTCGAGTTCGGCATTGTCCGGGGTGACGTCCCACGGTTCCAGGAGCTTCCAGGCGGATTCCGGGCTGGCCAGTTCGGAGGGTTGCTCGCCCGGGAGCACCATGAATTCCCAGCGGCGCCGCCCGGGTCCGCCGGGAACGATGGTGGTGGGACGCGCCGGATCACACAGTTGCCAGTGGGCGGGGGACCAGTCGCGCCCGACCGTGGGCTTCATATCCAGGATGAGCCAATCGAAGAAGTAGCCGTGGTCCTCGTAAGCCATCTCTTGGCTGTCGCGAACAATGCTGTTGGCGCCGTCGCAGCCGATGACGTACCTGGCCTTGATCCGAGTGCGTTGAGCGCCACCTTCGTCATGGAGTTGGATGCCGTCAACGGTGGCCGAGTCGAGATCTTGTGTCAGCTGGGTGACGCGCATTCCACGCAGGAGAGTCACTTGCTCGTACTGGGAGGCCATGGACCGTAGTCGCTCCTCGAGTTCCGGTTGGTAGAACCAGTAGCGCGTAGCCCAACCGGACGGGTTGTCACTGCCCCAATCCACTTCCTGGAGGGTTTTACCTTCGGCGTTCTTCCAGTAGTAAATCTCAGGGTGGCGTTCCACGGCGTCGTCGTTATCGGAATCAATGCCGAGGGTCGCCAAGATGCGGGCAATTTCGTGGTCGTAAGTGACAGCGCGGGGTAGCTTGTAGGGCTCTCGCCATCGGTCCACCGCTACAACACTATGGCCGTTCTGTGCCAATTGCAGTGCGAGTAATGCGCCCACGGGCCCGTATCCGACGATGGCTACGTCAGCTTCGTAATCCGCAACCGTATCGGTGGTGGGCACCACCGGCATGGCCTTGGTTGGAGGGATGGTCATGAGTGCTCCTGTCAGAAACGTCAGCTCCATTGTGAACTGAATCTCATTATGAGGGTATACTCAAGATTGACGCAACCCTCAATATTGAATGTTGCTGGCTCTGCTCACGTAAGCTGTGGGCATGAGTTCTGCCTCCTCTGAAGCCCGCTTAGAGACATCCGCGCCACCGTCGGTGGAGGGATTGGGCGGAGGTCGGCAGTGGCGGCGACGGGCGCGAACCCGAGCAAAGTTGTTGGCGGCAACGCGCAATCTGGTGGCTGAGCGAGGCCTGGCAGCCGTCACCATGGCTGATGTAACGGCCGCAGCAGAGTTGGCCACCGGGACCATTTACAACTACTTTCCGTCTCTCGAGGATCTGCTGAGCACGTTGGTCTACGCTGAAATCGATTCGGTGGGGGACCGGTTGGATCGAGTGGCCCAATTCACCGATGATCCGGCCGAGATCTACGCGGCATCCTTGCGATTACTCGTCCGTCACGCGCTCTCCGACCCACTATGGGGCAGGATCTACGTGAAATTGGGTGTCGCCCATCCCATAGTGGTGGAAGTGCTCGGCCCACGCTGTCGCCGAGACTTGGAGCGAGGCGTCAAAGCGGGGCGGTTGGACGTGGTGGACCTCGATTTGGCTGTCATCTGCACGTTTGGGGCACAAGCGTCCGCGATTAATCTGGTGAACTCGGGTGAGGGTCGAGAGGAACTCGCGGAACACTTCGCCGAGCACATGCTTCGGATGGTGGGCGTCTCCGTGGAGGATGCCCGTGAGATCGTGTCCCGACCGTTGCCAGGACTGGATTGACCTGGATTCGTAAGTACCCGGCGCAACCCGTCGTGGAAGTGAATCGGGTCCTGATCCGAACGGCTGCCGCCAACACGCCGTACTGGGCGGGTTTCACGGCTACCACTCCCTCGGTGACCTGTGGGTGAGAGCCTTCATGCGCTCTTAAAGAGATTTCCTGTGAAGTCCCGCCAGGGAAGCACCCAGGACCCCAACGG
>NZ_JAUNPE010000323.1 GCF_030536815.1 Kocuria sp. | reverse complement strand
AACGGCGCCAACGTAATCGTCGCTCCCCGGATGACCAGCCACCTCACACCATCACCTCCATGGAACGCCGCCCGGACAGCGACGACCAAGGCGGCGCGGTCGAACAGGAACAGCAACGCCAGCAACAGCGCCGCTACGAACAGTACTTGGACGAACACCAGCGCATGCGCCAGGACCGATTGCGGAATGCGAGCGCCAAGGAACCGGAAGAAGCTCCGTCGTTGCTGGGTTACGCGATGACGCGCTGGAAGAGTAAGCGCAACGGGCCCGCGAACGACCGCTGACTGCCAGCGGAATTACTCCGTGATGGGCACGGGATGAGCCGGGTCGATCACCTGGCCGTGAAGGTACACGCGTTGGATGTCGGCAAGCGGGGCCACCGCGAGGAGGGCTGCGCCCACCATTTCCAAGCCTTCTTCCATGTGGTAGGTCACGCGGTAGAGAAACCAGTGCGCTTCAACGCGGATCAGGTAGTCGGCAATGAACTCGAAACCCACGGCCGCACCCAGGAACGCCACAAAACCGCTCAACAGCAGTCGTCTGGGCGTCCGATGCAGGCGGCGTGAGGCGAAAAACGCCAACAGGATCACCACTACGGCAATCGGGGCGCCCAGCAGCACCCAGGTGAAGGTGAAACCGGTATCCGGGGCGAACCGCTCCACCACCAGGCCGAGCTTCTCGTGGAGCACGGTGGCGTCGTCCAGGGACATCAGCAGGGCAATGACGGCAATGAGCCGCCAGGAGAGTCGGGCGCTTCGGCTGGGAGTGTTGGCCGCGACCAGGAGCATAAGCGTTGCGCCCGCGATCAGCAGGAGCACGTTCCACCACATGGGCAGGTTCACTTCGGAGGTAACTTCAAAATAGTGGTAGATACTCAGATTGGGGGCCCACCACACGGCGAACAGGCTGAGCAGCGTAATGATGAGGGACACGATCACCGAGACCACCAACGGGCCCAACCAGAACGGCGTCTTGCTGCGAAGGGGGGTGGACCGACTCATGGATGCCTCCGGTTCGTCGTGAATTTTGGCTGGAAAGCAACCCACAGTTTATCGGCGCGTACGGCGCCGGGGCGGAACGTTCCCCACACGTGTTACCTCCCGTTCATATCGATCACTCCACGATGAACCGCACTCATGAGATACGCATGTGGGATTGGTGAAAGTTTTCTAATCTCACCGCTGCACTTTCTAAGCGCGACCTGCGGCAATGCCTCGAATTTCATCTTCGAGCAGTTCAGCGGCGCGATCCAAGTCCTTCTGGCCCGCTTGATGCATCAGGTGCAGAGCCAAGCCGTCCGCAAGAGCATGAAGTCGTTGACCGCTCCGCGTGGCGCCCTCGCTCGGCGTCTCTGAGTCCTCCCCGCGCAGAAGCCCGGCCAACCTCACGCATGCGTCGGCTAATTGTTGATGAGCGGAGTCTCGCAGGGCCTTGAGCTCAGGCACCGCCGTTGCCTCCGCAATCAATGCAACGTTGACGTCCATTTCCGCCCGGGTCTGCTCCGTAAAGGGCATCAGGTTCTTGATCACGGCCAGGACGTAATCCTCCGGACTCTCCGTCGGTGGTAGCTGGGCAATACGATTCAGCACCCGCTCCATCATCAGTTTCGCCGAGAACATGAGCAGTTCCGTGCGCGTGGGGAACACGTGCCGCAACGACCCCACAGCCAGGCCCGCTTCTTCCG
>NZ_JAUNPE010000322.1 GCF_030536815.1 Kocuria sp. | reverse complement strand
GAGTTGGCGCCCAGCCGATTGGCGCCGTGATAGCCCCACCCGGCCTCGCCGCCCACGAACAACCCCGGGACGGAGGTCATCATGTCGTAGTCGCTCCACAGCCCGCCCATCGCGAAGTGCGCGCCCGGCGCGATCCGCATCGGCTGGGTGTAGGGGTCCTCACCGGTCGCGTCGAAGTACATGGCGAACAGGTTCCCGTAGCGTTCCTTGATGGTCGGTTTGCCCAACCGGTCCAGGGCGTCGCGGAAGTCCAGGTACACGCTGTTCTTGAGCGGGCCCACGCCGTGGCCGGCCTCGATTTGTTCGCGTGCCGCCCGGGACGAGATGTCTCGCGGGGACAGGTTGCCGTACGCCGGGTACTTACGCTCCAGGTAGTAATCGCGCTCGCCCTCCGGAATTTCATGGGGCGGGCGGTCATCGCCGGCGCGTGCGGGCACCCAGATCCGACCGTCGTTACGCAGCGACTCACTCATCAGCGTGGTCTTGGACTGCCAGTGCGAACTCACCGGCAGCGCGGTCGGGTGGAACTGGATGAACGAGGGCGAGGCGAAATACGCCCCGCGCTTGTGCGCCCGCCAGGCCGCGGTCACATTGGAATTGTGGGCGAGCGTGGAGCGGAAATACACGTTGCCGTAGCCGCCCGTGCACAACACCACGGCGTGCGCGGTCTCGGCTTCGATCTCGCCGGTGTACAAATTGCGGCACACCACGCCCTGCGCGCGGCCGTCCTTCACGATCAGGTCCAGCATCTCGCGGTGCGTGCGTAGGTCCACGGAGCCCGCGCCCACCTGCCGTTGCAGCGCCCGCGACGCCGCCACTTGCAGCTGCTGCCCCGTCTGACCGCGCGTGTAATAGGTGCGTGAAACCTGCACCCCACCAAATGAGCGGGTGCGCAACTCACCGCCGTATTCGCGTGCGAAGGGCGCGCCGATCGCGTCCATGTGGTCGATCACGCGCACCGATTCCTCGCCCAGCCGGAAGCAGTCCGCCTCCCGCCCGCGGAAATCCCCTCCCTTCACGGTGTCCTTGACGAACCGCTCGAGTGAATCGTTGTCCACCTTCTTGGCGCGCGCCGCATTGATACCGCCCTGGGCGGCTACCGAATGGGCGCGGCGGGCGGCGTCGTGGAAGGTGTACACGACGACGCTGTATCCCAGCTCCCCGAGCGCGGCAGCGCAGCCGGCCCCGGCCAGTCCCGTGCCCACCACGATCACGCGGAACTTGCGCCGGTTCAGCGGGCTGACCAGCTTGTAGTCGAGTTTCCGGCGGGCCCACGCCGTGGCCGGATCGCCGTGGGGAATGCCGCCGTCCAGTGGTTCGGAGGCGCGTTCGGTCAGCGGGGAGCTCATGAAATCAGTCCTGTCAGAACAGCCACGGGAATGGTGATGTTGCCCAGGGCGACCACCACGGCCACCAGCAGAGCCACGACGGCCAGGATGTTGCGGGCTGTGGAACCCACACCAATGCCCAGGTCGTACACCGCGCTCACCAGGCCGTGGAGCAGGTGCAGGGCCAGGGCGAGCATGGCCAGGATGTAGATCAGGGAGGCGGGCCAGCGGCTGAACGAGTCCACCAGATTGGAGTATGCATGGGAGGTGTCATGCGTGGCGGCCTGAAAACCTCCCGGCGCTGCGGGGGACGTGCCCGTTGTCAGGTCCAGCACGTGGAAGATCACGAACAGCAGCAGCACCACGCCGGTGACCAGCATCGACCGCCCG
>NZ_JAUNPE010000152.1 GCF_030536815.1 Kocuria sp. | reverse complement strand
CCGTCCTACATCAGGTGGACCGTTAGAACCCTCGAGGGGCGCCCGAAGGGTTCTAACTAAACACGAGGTGTCGCCGTCGGATCGAACAGCCCCGGAACAGGCCTCAGCCCCTCATGCCGGCCACTAGCCAAGACCGCACGGGTTGGTTAATTGACTTGCGTGACTAGGCCCAGGGAGCGGAACGGCCCCCGGTTTCAGACTGTGGAGCGCTCTTCGCGGGCTTCGCACCGGCGCCCTCAGGCTCGCCGTCGGCAGCCTCAGCAACGGCGGCCCGCTCAGCGCGAGACACGGATCGCATGCGCGGACGCGTGATCAGCATGGTCACGAACGCGCCGATGACGGCCACCAGGGCCACGGCGATCGCGGCGTCCATCCAGAACTGGGTGGGGTACAAACGGATCAGGGTGTCGGTGATTCGGAAGGTCCAGCTGCCGGCGTCGAAGAACAGGGAGTGGAACAGTGCGAAGAACGTTTCCCAGGCCAGCACCGCAATCACCAGGAGAATGACCAGCAGGGCAATGCTCAGCCACGCGCCGAAGAACAGCGCGCCGGATGCGGCCCCGGGGGCCCGGCGGTGCAGGTAGAGGCAGCTGATCACGCTGAGCACCAGCAGGATCAATGCCACCAGGAAGCCCCACTGGATCACATGCTGCACGTCGGTCATGTGGGAGACCTCTTGATCCTGCAAGAGTGCGGCGCCGTCATCGTTGACCAGCCCGCCCAGGTACTGGGGCGGGGCGAAGTTCATGATGTAGTCCAGCCCGTAGGACCCGTAGGTCATGCGCTGTTCGCGGCTCATCCCCCAGTAATCGGCGGGGAAACCCGGGCGATGGTACTCGATCCACAGGAACAAGGGGGTGGCAACGAGCCGCACCCCCAGGGCAATCAGGAGGATCGGGAACGTCAACGCCAGAAAGACCTGCTGGATGCGAGGAAACTTCGCCTCGCGGGGGCGTTTGACCGCCGTGGTGGAAGAGCTCACCGGGGATATCACCAGTTTCCGTGCCAGTTTTCGTCCGAGTACTTGTCAAAGGGAATGTTCCAGTCGCCGAACCCGTCGTCGGGATCGGCCTGGGGATAATTCGTGTTAACCACTTCCACCATGTCACCGGGGCGGAACGTGTCGAAAATGTACTTGGCGCCCTCCGGCGGCATACCCACGCAGCCGTGAGAAATATTTGCATAGCCCAACACCGGCATGGCGGAGGGAAGCGCCTGGTGGATGAACTCGCCGCTCCACGTCAGGCGGGCCACGTTGGATGCATTGAAGGGCTCGTAATAATGCGGGTCACCGGGTGAAAGGTTCAGGGACGATGGCTTGAACTCGTAGGACTCGGCCTGTTCAATGATGACCTTCTTACCCGTGGTGGACGGCCAGTCCGGGTTGCCCAGGGTCACGGGCCACTCACCGGTCTTCCGACCGTTCTCGAAGGCCACCAGGGTCTTGGTGTTGTTGTCCACGTACGCCCGATGTTCGGGGCCGGTGGTGAAGTTCACGGTCTGGTTCTCGTTGCCGATCATCCCGTTGCCCACGTCCTTGCCGAGCAACTCAATGGCCACCTTGACCTTCGAGTCAGGTGCCCACGGTTCGGCGGGCCGGTAGCGGAGCTTGGTGTCCGAGTACCAGCGGAACGCGCCGTCCTGGTCCCCGCCGCCGTTGACGGACACGGCCTGCTCGATCTCGTCCTTGTTCTGGATTGGTTCGGAGAAATCGAATTCGACGATCTGCCATACCCCATAGGTGCCGCCGTCCCTCACGTTCATGCGGACGTCCATTTCGTGGGCGGCGTCCACCGTGGAGAACGCGGAGGTGCCCTCGGACGTGCGACCGTTGTTATCGGCCGAGTACGTCACGGTGTAGGCGGCATCGAAATCGAGGGGCTTGGTGGAGGTCCACGTGGTTTCGTCCTCGGACATGTCCCCGGAAGCCTCCACGCCCTCGTCGGAAACCACCGAGACGTCCGTGAGGCGGCCCTGGTCGGCCGTCACGGTCACGGGGTCCACGGGGTTGACCATGGTGGTGTCCGCGGCCGGGGCCACGCTCACAGCGGGTTCGGTGGCGGGCGCGTCAGAAGCAGCCGCGCCGGAGGCGCCGCCTGCTGCGGGGCCGTCGCCACCGGAACCTGAGCCGGTTCCACACGCGGTCAGGACCAGCACGCTGAACCCCGCCAATCCTGTGAGGGCGCGCGAACGCCAGGTACTTGTACGGGTGGGCTGGGGGGCCATTGGGAACCTCACTTCGCGTGGCTGGATCTCCCCCAGACTGCCCGGTTACCGACCCAACAACAAGTTGACCATCGATGTACTACGGGCGGCGCAAATGTGCACGGCGCAGGCTCTGCGGCAGGGGTGCCGGCGTGAAATCGGGTGCGGCCTGGGACTTTGTCTCGCGGCCGCCCGAGGGGCGCTCGTCTCCCGTGGTTTCGACGGGCGCGCGATTAAATGAAACGTCTCGCAATAATCGCCCGGGGGCGCGCATTCCGGGACGTTGCGGGGACGGCGAACGACGCCGCGCGGCCGGCTCGTCATCGCGCACGGCCTCGACCACCGCGCCCAGATCATCGCGGTTCCACCCGTCCGGGGACTCCAGGCGCACCACGCGCCAGCCCCGCGGGGCGGTCATGCGGTCCGCGTGGAACGCGCACAAGTCGTAGGCGTGGGGTTCGGAGCGCGCGGACAAGGCACCGATCACGGCGGTGGAATCCGAGTAAACGTAGGTCAGGGTGCAGACGGCTGCGCGAGAACACGTCTGGCGGCTACAGCTGCGCTGAGGGAATTCTTCGCTCATGCCCTTGCTCAGCGTCCCCGGCGGCGCAGCCTGCGGCGTTCGCGTTCGGAGAGCCCGCCCCAGATTCCGAACTTCTCGTCGTTGGACATCGCGTAGTCCAGGCATTCACCGCTCACGGGGCAGGCCTCGCACACGCGCTTTGCATCGCGGGTGGAGCCGCCCTTCTCGGGGAAGAACGCTTCGGGATCGGTCTGCGCGCAGAGGGCGTCCGTCTGCCAGGCGAGCTCGCCTTCGGCGTCACCCTCGCTCACGGAGTACAGACCGGCAACGGCCTGCCACACGGTGGCATCAACGCTCTGCGGGTCGTGGACGTCCACGTCGGTGAGATTCTGCGGAACCGGCGGCTGCGCGGGGGGCTGCGCCGCAGATTCGGAATTGTCGCTCGTGCGACGATCGGATCGAAGCATCACGTCACCGGCGGATTCGGGATGCGCGGCCAGGAAGGCACTCGCGAGATCATCCAGGGTGGTGACTTCCATGGCGGATCCGCCGCGTGCCTGATCCACTGGATCAACGAACCAATCCGCGGGGATCACCTCGTGGGCGTTTTCACGGCCCTGCTCGGTGGTGTCCTCGCGATCGTTGAAGTGGCGTCGTGCGGCCTCTCCCATGTCAGTCCTTCCGTCCGAAGCAAAAGCTATGTGGTGCCCGTGACCTGCCCATTTGGGCCACAGGGAACCAACCGCTCCAGGCGAGGGATTGGTCCGTTCGGCCCGAAGCGGACCTCCTAATTACACGCGTGTAAGTCCCACAGAGTCAAGCTGGGATCGAATGACTTGCGGATCTGACCGGCGTGCCGTCAGTGTGGTCCAAGGACCGTCACTTACCCTAAGGAGTTTTCGCGTGAGACGCACACCGGCCACTTTCGCTCAGGCCTTGGAACACATTTCCGAACGCCCCACTCCCGCTCTCATCTGGCGGGACGGGTCCGAACGTGTGGAGCTCTCCGGCCGAGTGCTGGTGAATTGGATCGAAAAATCCGCGAGTCTGTTGGTCGACGAACTGGATGTGGAATCCGGCCAGCTGATCACCGTGTCCGCGCTACCGCATTGGCGGCTGGTGGTACTCACTCTCGCCGCACTGCGGGTAGGCACCGCCGTGCGGTTCACCGGTAATTGCGCCGACGACGCCGCCGTCCACGCCGAGCTCGAGGCTCACCTCGACGTGGATGTTCCCGCCGAACACATCCTGGCCGTGGCTTCCCCCGCCCTCGCCTTTGCGTGCGAACAACCAGTGCCCGAGCCGGCCATCGACTTCTGCGCCGAGGTCCGTTCCTTCCCGGACGTGTACATGGGAATGGAAGAACCCCGGGACGCGGATGATGCCCTGCCGGAGGCGGGCTTCACGCACGGTGAGCTCCTGGCAGAAGCCGAGCGAGCGGCGTCGGCGATCGAGGACCACACCGTGTATTTACCGTTGAGCGACGGCTGGAACGAACGGGCGCTGCTGATCACGCTGGGGATGCTGCTCCGCGGCGGCGCCGTGCTGATGGCCGCGAACGAGGCGGATGTTACGCCGGACGTCCTGGGACAGGAGAAGGCCGCGCGCCTGCCCGGCGGGTAGTCGGGCCGTGTCCTAGACCTGGCGGGGCGGGGCGTCCGAATCCGCGCGAGGCGTCTCGTCCTTGCGCTGCACGACCGGGATCTGGCCGGTGATGAACGCGAACTCCTCTTCCCTGCTGCCCGCAAAATCCGGGTCCTCGTCGAGCTCCTGGCGGAACACCCAGAACCGGTAGGCGAAGTACCGGAAGATGGTGCCCAGAACGGTGCCGATGATCGTGCCGGAAATGAAGGACGCCGTGGCCGACTGCAGGCCCAACACGTAGTAACTGAAGAAGATGCACCCGAGCTCGATGGCCAGGCCGATGCCATTGGCCACCAGGAACTGGACCAGTTCGCGGCGTTTGTTCTCCTGACGCTTCTCACGGAAAGTCCACAGTCGGTTGGCGATCCACGAGAACAGGATGGCGACCATCGTGGCCACGAACTTGGCCTTGATGTGACTGTCCTCGAACCACGGGGTGTGCATCAAAATCCACACGACGACAACGTTGATGACGAACGCCAGCGCGCCCACCACGCCGAACTTCATGAGTTCTTTGACGAACAGGTGCCACAACGCGTCGGCGCGTTCCATGATGCTATTCACGTAGGGTTCTCGGTTTCCGTAGCTCGGGGAAGTCACGTGCGCACTGGTTCCTGCACGCTCATGGGTGATCCGCTGCAGCACGTGATCGACCCGCATATTGAGGTGCAGCCTACTCCTAAATAGCTGGGGGCTCGCTGTGGCGATACGCTGGGGAGCGTGAGTTTCCCCATTACAGGTCCTGTCATTGGTGTTGTCGGAGGCGGCCAG
>NZ_JAUNPE010000321.1 GCF_030536815.1 Kocuria sp. | reverse complement strand
ATTCCTGCATCCTCGCTCATGAAGAAGTCATGGTGGTGCTGCCCAGCAATCACCGATTGGCGCATCAGTCTCGGGTGAGCATGGCCAGCCTGTCCGAGGAATCGTGGATCACTCTGCCGGGCGGCGCGGTGTCCGCGCTGTCGAACCGGCTGAACTCCCTGGCCATGAGCGCCGGTTTTGTGCCCCGCGTGGTGCAGACCGCCCCGGACTCCTGGACGCTGGTGGTGTTGGTCGGTGCGGAAATCGGATGCGCCGTCAGCTTGGATTCCGTGCGGGACAACGTCTCATCGGACGGTGTGGTGTTCCTGCCGCTCGCCGAGGAGCAACGTCCGTTGGAAGTCAGACTCGTGTGGCGGGCATCGGACCAGAACCCCGCACTGCGATCAGTGGTCCAGATCGCGCGCACGATGTTTGCCGAGGCCCGCCACATCAAGGAGCACAACGCTCAGTCGTAGCTGTACCACCCCTGCCCGGATTTCCGCCCGAACCGGCCGGCTTCGTAGAGTTCCTTGATCGCCGGGCGGGGGAGGCTCTCCGGGTTGCCGGTCTGCTCGTACTCGGCCATGCGGATCAGATACACGACGTCCACGCCCACCAGGTCCATTAACTCGAACGGGCCCATGGGGTGACGCAGCGCGGTTTTGGCGGCAACGTCGATGTCCTCGAAGTCCGCGATGCCCTCCTCGTAGAGCTTGAGCGCTTCCGTGCGCAGGGCACCCAGCAGGCGATTGGCCACGAAACCGGGCGTCTCCCGTTTCAGCGTGACGGGTTTCTTGCCGAAGGACCGGGCCAGGGCCACGGCGGTCTCGACCGTCTCCCCGGAGGTGTGGTCGTTGGGGACCACTTCCACGCATTCCATGACGAGGGCGGGGTTGAAGAAGTGGACGTTGCAGACCTTGTCCGGTCGGCCGGTCGCATCGGCCACGCGGGAGGAAACGATGTTGGAGGAGTTCGTGGCCAGGATCGCATGCGGCGGGCAGATCCGATCCAGGTCCGCGAACAGCTCCCGTTTGATCCCCAGATCCTCCACGGCGGCCTCGATGACGAAGTCCGTGTGGGCGGCGCTGCCATCGCGGTCGGTGGTGAACGTGAGTCGATCGAACGAGGCCGTCACGTCCTCCTGGGAGCGGCGGCCCTTTTCGACATCGCGATTCATGCGGGATTCCAGTTGCGACTGGGCGCGCACCACGTACTCGTCGGCGATGTCCACGAGGGCGGTGGTGTACCCGGCCAGGGCGGAGACCATGGCGATCTGGGAGCCCATGGCGCCGGCGCCGATCACGGTGACGTGTTGAATGTCGGCCAGGGGATGGGTGGATTCGCTCACGCGTCATCGTCCTTTCGCTGGGCTGCTCGGTAGTCCGGGGTGCGTTTCTCCAGGAACGCGGTGGTGCCCTCGACCTTCTCGGCGCTGCTGTAGAGCACCGCTTGGGCGAGGCGTTCCAACAGGATTCCGGTGCCGTGGTCTGCGTCGAATCCGTGGCGCACCACGGTTTTGGCCAGCTGGGTGGCCAGCGGTCCCTTGGCCAGGATCGTCCGCGCGGTGTCCTTGGCCGTGGGCATGAGGTCTTCGGGTTCGACGACGTCGGTCACCAGTCCCATGCTCAGGGCCTCCTGGGCCTTGACGCGCCTGCTGGTCAGGATCATTTCGGTGGCTCTACCCACTCCCACCAACCGCGCCAGGCGCTGGGTGCCACCCGCGGCGGGCATGATGCCCAGGCTGGTCTCGGGCA
>NZ_JAUNPE010000320.1 GCF_030536815.1 Kocuria sp. | reverse complement strand
GGCTTAGGCGAAGCGACCCGTGGTCGGGAAACGGTCCCAGGCGCGGTGCTGGCTGAGCAGCGCCATGATGGTCTTGAAGACCTCCACGGGATCGCTGCCCGTTTCAACGCCGGCACTGTCATCGAGCTTGAGCGTGGTCAACACCTCGGCGCCGGAGCCCCAAGCGCCCAGTGCCTTGGCCTGACGCCACACTTCCTGCAGGAGCAGGGCAACGCGGGGGTCGAGACCTTCGGGCCCGGCTGCGGCGGCCTTGGCGTCCAAACCGTGGTGGGCGTCGTCGCCGGGGGCCGCGTTGGAGGCGACCAGAACGGCGTCGAACTCGATGGAACGCGCGGTCAGGTAGGTGCGCTGGGCAACTACACCGCCCCCGACCTCGCCACCGGTGGGCGCAATGACCAGCGGCACCATGTCCGCCTCGTCCACGGCAATGATGAGGCTCTTGAGCGCGGCCACGTCAACGTCCTGGCCCACTACGATGCCGATCTGGCGGCCCTCGGTGGGCCACGTCTTGCCCACCTGGGTGAACGCGGCGGAGGGCTCCACGTCCTTGGCCGGAGCTTCGGTGGGCTCCGGCTCGGGCAGACCGAGCATCGTGGCCACGTTGCGACCCAGGTCCGGATCGATCGAGGCCAGGTGACGGAGCTGGCGCACGCGAATGTTCTCGTCCCAGCATTTGCCGAGTTCGAAAGCGTAGGCCTGCGCGGTGTGCTCACGCTCGACTTCCGACAGCGACAGCCAGAACAGACGCGGGTGGCTGAAGTGATCCTCGAAGGACTGCGGGCGCTTGCGTTCCTTGACGGATGCGGCCACCGGCTGCGGGTAGTCAATGAACGGGCGGGCGTCCGCGGGAGTCTCGAACGGGTTACCGCCGTCCAGCGAATTGGGACGGTAAGGGGCCACGCCACCGTGCACCGCGGTCTGGTGCATGCCGTCGCGCAGCATGTCGTTGACCGGGGCGTGCGAACGGTTGATGGGTAACTGGTTCCAGTTGGGGCCGCCCAAACGGGTGATCTGGGTGTCCAGGTAGGAGAACAAGCGGCCCTGCAGCAGCGGGTCGTTGGTGACGTCGATGCCGGGGACCAGGTTGTTCGGGTTGAACGCGATCTGTTCGGTCTCGGCGAAGTAGTTCGTGGGGTTCTTGTCCAGCGTCATCAGGCCGATCGGTTCCACCGGAACGAGTTCCTCGGGCACGATCTTGGTGGGATCCAGCAGGTCGATGCCCTGGAAGGTCTGGTCATCGTTGTCCTCGAACACCTGCACGCCCAATTCCCACTGCGGGAAGGCGCCGGCCTCGATGGCATCAGCCAGATCGCGGCGGTGGAAATCGGGGTCCGCGCCGTTGATGAGCTGAGCTTCTTCCCAGGTCACGGAGTGCACGCCCAAGCGCGGCTTCCAGTGGAACTTCACCAGCACGGTTTCCCCGCCCTCGGCGATGAGGCGGAAGGTGTGCACACCGAAGCCCTCCATCATGCGGAAGGAGCGCGGGATGCCGCGGTCGGACATGTTCCACAGCGTGTGGTGCTGGGCCTCGGTGTGGAGGGACACGAAATCCCAGAACGTGTCGTGGGCGGACTGAGCCTGCGGGATCTCGCGATCCGGGTGCGGCTTGCCAGCGTGAACGATGTCCGGGAACTTAATGGCGTCCTGGATGAAGAACACGGGCATGTTGTTGCCCACCAGGTCCCAGTTGCCCTCGTCCGTGTAGAACTTGGTGGCGAAACCGCGGGTGTCACGGGCCAG
>NZ_JAUNPE010000319.1 GCF_030536815.1 Kocuria sp. | reverse complement strand
TGGCGAGATCGGCGATGGACTTCACCCCCGCCGCCGAGCGGGCGTAGACCACGGCACCCGTGCCGTTGGCCAGGATCGGCCGCAGCTTGGTGAAGTCGTAGCGCACCGCAGGCCGCTTCAGCAGCCAGGGCACCACCGTGGTGGCCGTGCTGACCAGGACCTCGGTGCCATCCGGACGGGCCGAGGTCACGAAGTGGTTGGTACCGGTGATGCCCTCTCCGCCAGCCTCGTTCACGGGAGCGAAACCGGGCTGACCGGGGATGGTGCGGGTCAGCTCTGTCCCGATGTAGCGGGCCCAGGTGTCCGTGCCACCTCCCTCAGCCAGCGGGATGAGGAACTCCACCGTCGGGTCTGTCAACTTAACGGTGTAACTGGGTTGTGTTGTCATGCTGCTCTTGGGCTGCTGAGGCGGCCGTCGAATCGGATGTCGAATGCGTTGAGGGCTTGCTTCCATCGTTGGGTCCAGCGTGCCCGGCCGCGTCCGGTGGGGTCGAGGGCCATGACGGCGAGGTAGACGCACTTGAGCGCGGCCTGCTCGTTGGGGAAGTGCCCTCGGGCCCGGACGGCCTTGCGGATGCGGGCGTTCACGCTCTCGATGGCGTTGGTGGTGCACACGATGCGGCGGATCTCTCGGTCGAAGCCGAGGAAAGGCACGAACTCGGCCCAGGCGTTCTCCCACAGCCGGATGATCGCGGGATATTTGGTGCCCCATTCTTCGGCGAACTCCAGGAACCGTTCCTCGGCCTCGGCGACGGTCGCTGCCTGGTAGACGGGCTTCAACCCGCGCGAGATCGCGTCCCAGTGCTGGCGGGCGGAGTACTTGAAGCTGTTCCTCATGAGATGAACGATGCAGGTCTGCACGATGGTGTCCTTCCACACCGTGTTCACCGCATCGGGCAGACCAGTCAGGCCATCGCACACCAACATGAGCACGTCTTCGACGCCGCGGTTCTTGATCTCGGTGAGCACCTGCAGCCAGTACTTCGCGCCCTCCCCGCCGTCACCGGCCCACAACCCGAGGATGTCCCGGTTGCCCTCGGTGGTGACCGCGAGCGCGATGTAGATCGGCCGGTTCGCGACCTGACCATCGCGAACCTTGACGTGGATCGCGTCGATGAACACCACCGGATAGACCGGGTCCAACGGCCGGTTCTGCCACTCGGTCATCCCGTCGAGCACTTTGTCGGTGATCGTGGAAATCGTCGTCTTCGACACCTCCGACCCGTAAGTATCGGCCAGGTGCGCGCTGATATCGCCGTGCGTCATCCCCCGTGCCGACAACGACAACACGATGTCCTCGATCGACCCCAACCGGCGCTGCCGCTTCGCCACGATCCTGGGCTCGAACGTGCCGGCACGGTCCCTGGGCACGTCGATCGTGACCGGACCGGCTTTGGTCAGCACCGTCTTGGCCCGGGTCCCGTTACGGGCGTTCCCGTCCGCCGAGCCACCGCGCTCATGCTTGTCGTAGCCGAGGTGGTCAGTGATCTCGCCCTCCAACGCCGATTCGAGCACCAGCCGGGTCAGCTCGGCCAGCAGGCCACCCTCACCATCGACCGGCAGGCCCTGGCGTTGCGCCTCGCCCACCAGCTGCGCCACCAGCCCCCGATCCACCACCGGCGCCACCACGGCTCCAGCCACGTCCTGCTCCTGCTCCACAGCCACCTCAGCGACCGTCTCCACCTGCGTACTCATCGTGTTCCTCCTAGATAGGAGTTACACCGTTGAAAGTACAGTCCCG
>NZ_JAUNPE010000151.1 GCF_030536815.1 Kocuria sp. | reverse complement strand
TCCTGCATCAGTGCCGCCTTCTCCTGGGCGGCGGTGGTCTCGGTGGCGTTGACCACCCGGCGATTACCCTCGGGGTCGGTCGGGTCCGGGTCGGTGACCTGCATTCGACGCTGCTCGGCCAGGTTCTTGAAGATGTCCCCGGCAGCCATCCGCTCGGTACCCCAGTCGTTGCGGGCAGCAAAGACATGACGGCTGGCTTTCACGTCCCAGTTCGCGCCACTGATCCGGTCCACCCGGGCGGAGGAGTCCTTGATGATGTGGCGGAGGAACTGCTCGTGAATCTGAGGGGACACCCACACCGCCCCGATCCTCGCCTCGATCTCATCGGCTCCCAGCGGGGCCGGCAGCACTGCTTCCAGTGCCTCAACGTTGGCTTGGAACCGCTCATCGGCGACTGAGGCGGCCCGGGCCGTGTCCAGCTTCTCGCGCACGTCCCCGGACAGGTACTCCGCACGGGTCTCATAGACCCCGTCCTCCCCTGGCACTTCATAGACCAGTCCTCCCAGGGACTCCCGCGCCCCGGCCTCATCGGTGCCCAGCAGGGCCGCGACATGGGCCAGGTCCACGGCGCCGACCGTGTCCAGGGTGACGGCCAGGGCCTCATCGGCGGTGTCCACCCCGAGCACGGGCTTGCGCGGCTGCACCTGCCGCTGCGACAGCAGACCAGCCGGAGCCGCAGTGCCGGTGCCCTCGTCGAAGTGCTCCAGGGCCAGCACGAGCGGCCCGAACGGATCATCCCCCAGCAGAGCCACCGCCGGCGGGGTGATGCGGGCCAAGATCTCTTCACCGGCCTCATTGGTGCGCCCGGTGCGGCGTTCGGTGAACCGGTTGATCGGCCCGAAGCGATCCGCATAGGCCCGGTAGCTGGCCGCCAGTTGAGCCCTCAAAGCGTCCAGCTCCGGGGTGTCATCGACGTTGGCGGCTTCCAAGGTCAGCACGGCACGGGCTTCGTCACGCAGGCCCAGCAACGCCCGAAGCTCCCCGTGCCGGGTACGTGCCACCTTCAGCGGCGCGTGCACCTTCTCGATCGTGACCTGGGTGAAGCCTTCCGCACCGCGATCAGTGATGTGCCCGATCTGCTCCTGCTCCCCCGCCGGGATCAAGGCAGCGACCTCGAGCCCCTGCCCGCCACCACGCTCGGCCATTCCACGCCCAGCCGCCACGGCCTGCTCGGTGACCTCCGCCAGCTGCTCACGCAGCCGGGCCCCTGTGGCCGTCAGGTCATCCGCGCGCACGGTCAAAGTGGCGGAGCCGTACATCCCGTTGCCGATCATCGGCTCACCGAGCACCCGCTCGGGGTGGTCGAGGAAGTAGGCGTTCATCCGCCCCTGCGCCCCATTCAGTTCCACCGGGACGGTCTCCACCCATCCCTGATCCAACGGCTCCTCTCCGGGCAGACGGCGGCGGAAGATCAGCACGTCGGTCAGCGCGTCCGTGCCGGCGGCACGCCGGTGGGCGCCGGTGGGCAGACGGACCGCCCCGAGCAGATCAGCGCTCTGCGCCATCTCCCGGCGCGCTGCGGGGTTCTGCGCATCCAGGGTGGAGGCGCTGGAGAGCACCCCGACCACCCCACCGGGCCGGGTCAGGGCCAAGGACTTGAGGATGAAATGGTTGTGCATCGAGTGCCCGCCCGCGTTGTGCCGCGGATCGTGCAGGGTGTTCCGGGAGAAGGGGACGTTACCCACGGCCGCGTCGAAGATCCCACCGGGCATCCGGGTGTCGGCGAACGACTCCGTGCGGATGGTGGCTCCCGGGTAGAGGGCCTGGGAGATGGCTGCGGTGACCGGGTCCAACTCCACCCCCGTCATCTGCACCTCCTCCGGGGCCAACCCGATGAAGGTGCCGGCACCGGAACCGGGCTCCAGCACCTGCCCACCCTGGAACCCCAGACCAGTGAGGGCGCCCCAGACCTCGGCGGCGATCGCCGGGTCGGTGTAGTGGGCGTTGATGACCGTCCGGCGCGCGGCCGCGTACTCGGTCTCATCCAGCAGCTCGCGCAGCTCCGCCCGGTCGGGCTCGTACTCGGGACGGGACTCGTCGAAGATCTCCGCGACCCCGGTCGCACCCCAGGATCCCCACCGGGCCAACGTGGCGCGCTCAGCATCGGTCGCCGCCCGCTCCTCGGCCTGCAAGGTGCGCAGCACGCGCAGCGCGGCGAGGTTGGCCCTAAAGCGTGCCTGGGCACCAGAAGGGGCCAGATCGTCCTGGGCCCGGGGAACGAAACGCCCCGGACCCTCAGACTCAACCGGGACTACGCCTGTTCGGCGTCCTTCCGGGCCACCTCGTCCCAGTACTGCCGGTCCTCCCGGTTCAGCTGCTCCACGACCCGCAACATCTGAGCCACCCCGGTCTCCTCCTCGTCCTCCTCCTCCGACTCCTGCTGCACCGATTGCTCCGGGGTCAGCATCTCGGCGCGCACGATCTCCTCGGCCTGCATCTTCGACGCGTTCAGCCGACCTACCTTCTCCAGGTAGGTCTCCCCCACCGGGTCCGGGCCGGCCAGCTCCATCATCAGCTCGCCCACCCGCTGCGCCGCCTCCTCCCCCAGCGCCTCGAACCACTGATCCGGGTCCGGGATCAGGGCGTACTCCGCCGGCGCGGTCGTCCTCCACGCTTCCTGAGCGAACTTGCCGTACGTATTCATCACGAACCTCCTCGGGTTCCGGGAAGAGAAAGGCATCAATGCTCAACTGCCCCTCGACTTGTGTCCTCTTGCGGGCTCGGGCCATGGGGGGATCTCCTGAGTGCGATCGGGAATCTCCCTCTCACGGTACCGGGCCACCCGTACCCATGGCGCAGGCGATGGTGGACTGAATGATCTCAGGCTTCGCCGGGATGCCTTCGGCGTGCGCTGCTCCCCGAAAAGAAGCCCACGTCTCTCACTCACCCCATGATCTCTAGCTGCCGCTTATAGCCTCGCGTGCCCACGGCGCCGGCCAGAAGATACATGGCCTTCTGTGGGAATGGCCGAAGGCCCCTGGTCGCATGTATCAAGCCATGTGAACCAGGAGCCTTCTCGACGCCACGAGGCCCTCGTGGCCGTTGAACTTCGTCCACCACCAGCCTCTGCCGAAAGCGACCTTGGCAGCAGCTGGTCATGAACGAAGTGCCCGCAGCGTCCACCGGTTCGGCTCCGCCATCACACCTGCTGCGTGATTGTCCCTCCGGGGTTCTCACGCCCCCAACGCGTCGTGACAAAGCGCCCCGTAGTGGAGGAACGCGTCACCGGCGTCGAGTTCGACGTCCCAGGACCGACACGCTCCGTGGTGGTCGTGCGCGGCGACCGTTTCGCATGCGCCTTAGTTACGAACCGCCCCGTCTTCGAGCTACGCGCTACCGAACGCCCCTTACTCATCATGTCCATCCTTCCCGCCAGCCTCGACCGGCGACTTGGTCCGACGCCGCAGTCCGGCGTCGACTGGAACTCTAGTCGTTTCAATACTTCTCGGCAAGGGTGATGCACGGTAGTTGAGTAGTGGTAAAGTAGGCTGTGTCCGGTCCCTGGGGAGCACAATCTCTGGAGAACGGAGTCAGCATTTGCGTATCGAGTACGAGGACGAGGATCTCCGCTGCCTGGCGGAAGATCCGGGCTTCGTGCACCCCCGGCTCAGTGGGGAGCTGGTCAAGGCGTACCGCAAGAGGATCGACTCCATTTCGGCAGCCAATGATGAGCGGGATCTGAGGGCGTTGAAGTCGTTGCATTTGGAGAAGCTCCGGGGCAACAGAGACGGCCAGCACTCACTGCGCCTGAACAAGCAGTACCGGCTGATCGTCCGATTCAGGACGGAGCCGGCCGGGCGGACGACGGTGGTCATCGAGATCGTTGACTACCACTGAGTCCGACGTCCGTGGAGAGGAGAAGAGCACCATGAGCATTGCCCAGGCCTTCCCGGTTGGTGAGCATCTGGAAGAAGAGCTCGAGGCACGCGGATGGTCGCAGGCCGAGTTCGCTGAGATCATCCAGCGTCCCACCCAGTTCGTGTCTGAGGTGATCAGCGGCAAGAAAGAACTCACCCGCGAATCAGCCGCTCAGATCGCAGCGGCCTTCGGGACCAGCACCGAGTACTGGCTGAACCTCCAGAATCGGTACCTGCTGTGGCAGCAGTCCCAAGACCAGGGCCTGCAGAACCAGCTCACCGACGTCCAGCGACGCGCCCGCCTCAACGACCTGGCACCCGTGTCGTTGCTGCGTAAGCGCGGGATCATCGCCGAAGGATCTCTCGCGGACACCGAGGCACAGATCATCCAGCTCTTCGAATTGCCCACCATCGACGATGAGCCCAAGTTCAAGGCCGTCGCCCGTCGCAGCAACGAACACGAAGAGACCACCAAGCTTCAGCGAGCCTGGCTGGCCGTCATCAAGAACAAAGCCCGCAGCCAGCAGCTACCGGCCTTCGACTCGTCCGACTTCGCCGCCTTTGCCCGGCGGATTAGTCAGATGGTGGCCACCCCTGCGGCATTCGCCTCCCTTCCGGAGCAGTTCCGCGAGTACGGAGTCGCCCTCCTCTACGAGGAGAGCTTCCCCGGCTCCAAGCTCGACGGGGTGTCTTTCCTACAAGACGGAAACCCCGTCATCGCGCTGTCTGGGCGGGGCAAGAGACTCGACAAGGTCCTTTTCACGCTGCTACACGAGGTCGCGCACATCCTCAATGGCGACCTCAAAGAAGGCGAAATCCGCGTCGACACCGGCATCAACGAAACCGCCGACACCCAAGGGCTCGACGACCAGGAACGAGCCGCCGACCAACTCGCCGCAGGGCTAACCTTTCCCAATCAGGAGTTCTCCGAGCCGCCCAGCCGCGTCCGCAGCGCCTGGATTCAAGCCGAAGCAGACAAGCACCACGTCCACCCCATCGTTGTGATTGGACGCCTGCAGAAAATGGGAAACCTCGACTGGCGCACTGTGCTTGCCAAGGGGGCTCCCACTGTCGAACTACAGCTGGCCAGCTGGAAATGACACTCCTGAAGGCGGTATTTCTCGTGCTCCGGCGTGTCGGATAACCATGACGGGAAAATGGCGAAGTGCCTCACAAACGTTCCAGTAGATGGCTTCGGCCATTATGGATTATTGGGTATTTAATTACTCTCTTATTCGCAGCACTTTTGGGAGCGTTGGCGCATGCCTACTGGCCCATTGAGCTAAGCGCCGTCCGGGAATGGTTGTACTCGTTCTCCACGAGTGCGGGTCTGGGTGGAGTCGC
>NZ_JAUNPE010000318.1 GCF_030536815.1 Kocuria sp. | reverse complement strand
CGTGAACTCGCAGTTTGATGATGAGCACCAACAACACGGCGATCGCCGCGGCCGCAATTAACAGCAATGGACCCGCTGTGAGGGTCTGACTCCAGCCTTCAATTTCCACGGGGTAATTGTCCTCTCAAGTGGTCGACCCAAGAACGGGCCTGAATAAACGCGGCATCCGAGTGCTGTTTGGAAACCTCGATGACTCGCTGATCTGCCCGCGGGTAGGATCCCAGGAAACGAGTGCGCGGGCACATGCGGCGCACGCCCATCAACGCGTCAGCCACACGGTCGTCGTGAATATGACCGTCGACATCCACGCTGAAGAAGTAGTCACCCAGGTGGCTTCCGGTGGGCCGCGATTCGATGCGGGACAGGTTCACCCCGCGGGTGGCGAACTGCTCAAGGATCTCCATGAGCGCTCCAGCACGATCCTGCCACAGCGGAATCACCACGGAGGTCTTATCCGCGCCGGTGGGTTTGGGCATGGTGGCATCGGGGCTGGCCACCAAGATGAAACGAGTCACGGCATTGCGGTTGTCGCCGATGTTTTCGGCCAGAACGGTGAGTTCGGGGTGCCGATCGACCACCACGGGCGAGCACACTGCGGCGTCGTAGCCGACGCCCTCGGAACGGGTGCCGCCGTGACCGTCCAAAAACGCGACAGCGGAGGCCGCCGTAGAGGATGCCGCAACATATTCCGCACCCGGAATGTTCTGTTCGACCCATCCGCGGATCTGCGCCCACGCGTGGCTATGAGTGGATATGGAGTGAATTTGACCCAGCGGCAGCTCACCCGGCGCCACCAGCGTGAACTGGATGGGGACCAGAATCTCCTGGAGGATGCGCAGCTCGGAGCCCGAAGCGACGTCGTCGAGTGTGGCCGTGACGCCGCCCTCGACCGAATTCTCGATGGGGACCACCGCGGCGTCCACGACACCGTCCCGGACGGCCGCAAGAGCGGACGGAACGGAAGCCATGGGAATCCGTTCGGACTCCCGCGCGCCGGGGACCTGCATCAGGGCCGCCTCGGTGAAGGTTCCTTCCGGGCCCAGGAAAGCGAACCGACGCGGGTGTGGCCCCGAATCCGCAGTGGGACCCGAGGCCACGCCGGAAATTGCCGCGTTCACAGGACGCGGGGAGTTTCGCCGTTTTCGGAAATCAGGGGCTTGTCGGCATCTGCCCAGGCACCCATTCCGCCCAACACGTTGACGGGATCGAACCCGTACTGCGCGAGGTAGGCCGTGGCTTTCAGCGAGCGGCCACCGGAGCGGCAAATGACGTAGACATCCTCGTCCACCGGAACTTCACCGGTGCGCTCGGCCAGCTGGGACAGCGGCAGGTGCTGGGCGCCGTGGATGTGCCCGGCATCCCATTCGTCCTGCTCGCGGACGTCCAGGACGGGTGCGCCCTCGGGGATGTCGTCAATGGATGCGGACGGCAGATTGTTCACGTTGTCCATGGTTCCTCCTGGTTCAGAAGTGGAAATTCGGTCCGCTCCCACTTTAACGCTGCTGCTGGTCCAGCCGCTCTTCTTCGTGTGTTGCGGTCGGGCCGAGGTCGGGCAGGCCATTCTTGGCCACGTGACGTTCGGACACGCCGTAACCGATGATCGTGCCCACCACGAGCACCACGCCCGCAATCAGGCTGTAGTACCAGTGCGGGTTACTGAAGTCGAACATGATGTACAACGTCACAGCTGTCAGGAACACGCTCCTTCGGATCGAAGGCCATGAGCTTCTCCTGTTCGTGGGGTT
>NZ_JAUNPE010000150.1 GCF_030536815.1 Kocuria sp. | reverse complement strand
CCCACGCACCTGGCACCGGTACTCCCGAGGCGGGTGGCATGACCAGCCGCGAGGTCCTCGAGATCCTGCGTGGCTTGCGCGGTCTGGACGTGGTCGCGTGCGACGTCGTGGAGGTCGCCCCCGCGTACGATCACGCCGAGATCACCGGCATCGCCGCTGCTCACGTGGTCTACGAGTTGATCACGCTCATCAGCCTGGGTCCCGACGCCGCTCCGGACGGCCCCGCGTACGGCATCTCCGGCGCACGCTACGGCGAGGGGGAGTGACCATGGAATTCGCATCACGCGCGGCGGAGTTCCGGCCTTCGCCGGTGCGCGCCGTCTTTGAAACCGCTATGGACCCGTCCGTGGTCTCACTGGCAGGCGGCAATCCCGATCTGTCCGTGTTGCCGGGCGGGGACATCGGCGCGCTGGCTTCCTCCCTGTTGGCCGAACGGGCCGGGGAGATTCTGCAGTACGGTTCCGGCGCGGGGACGACGCCGCTGCGAGACCTGGTCGTGCACCTCATGTCCCGGGGTGGTTCGAATATCACCTCCGCGGATGTGCTTCCCACCACGGGATCGCAGGCCGGCCTGGACCTGGTGACCAAACTGTTCTGCAACCCCGGGGACGTGGTCCTCGCGGAGGGACCCACCTACGTGGGTGCTCTGGGTGTCTTTGGTGCGTACGAGGTGGACGTCCGCCACGTGGAACTCGATGACCACGGTCTGGATCCCGAGCATGTCGCCACCGCGCTGGATGAGCTGGCTGCCGAGGGTAAACGGGTTCCGTTCGTGTACGTGATCCCGAGCTACCAGAACCCCACGGGCGTGAGCATGCCGGCCGAGCGGCGCAGTGAATTGGTACGGGTCTGCGCCGAACGTGACGTGATGATCGTGGAGGACGACCCCTACGCGCTGCTGTCCTTCGACCGCTCCGGCCCGTTGCGGTCAATGCACAGCCTGGACCCGGAACACGTGATTCACCTGGGCAGTTTCTCCAAGATTTTCGCCCCGGGGCTGCGGGTGGGCTGGCTCGTGGCGCCGCCGGAGGTGCGCGGGCGGTTGCAGATCGCGGCCGAATCCGTGGTGATCCACCCGTCCAATCTGGCGCAGTCGCTGGTGACCGCGTGGGTGGGCTCCGAGCAGTGGGGGCCGGCGTTGGACCGGGCGGTGGGGCTCTACCGGGAGCGGTGGGAGGCCATGAACGCAGCGTTGGAGGAGTTCATGCCCGAGCGCGCGTCGTGGACGGAACCGACCGGAGGCTTCTTTACGTGGGTCACGGTGCCCGGACTGGCCGAGAATGATCATTTGCTGCGGGACGTGATCGAACAGGGCATTGTCCTGGTGCCCGGTTCCGCATGCTACGAGGACGGTCGGCCCTCCGATGCCGTGCGGCTCGCGTTTTCCGGAGTCTCGCCGGTGCGGATCCGGGAGGGGGTGAAGCGGTTCGCGCAGATTTTGTGAGCCGCGCGTCGACGTCCACCGGGATGCGCCGGTTCGGTGAGTCTGGTGTGAGGGAAATGCCGGGCTCGCGAGTGTCGTGTGAGGTAACTGCAGAGAGTGAGTCTGGTGTGAGGGAAGTGCCGAATTCGGCGCCGATTTCAACATTTACGTCACATAGCGCTGTGTAGCTGCCGGATACTCAGTGCTGCCCTTGACCACCTTGCTATTTTCCGCAGCATAAGTTAAGTTAACTAACCATGGAGAAGACTCCCGACGTTGAGAGCCGGTCCCTGGGCCGTGCGCCACTTGAAAGTGCTGAGAAACTTCGAACGGCGCTGCGTCACGGGGTGTTCTTCCTCCGGCGGATGGACAACACGCGGGAGCTCACCAGTCAGCAGATCAGCCTCATGTCCATGTTGACAGACGGCGGGGTGCGCATGACGACTATTGCAGCGAACCTCGGAGTTCGCACGCCCACCGCAACCCAGAGTGTGGACCGCCTCATGAAGGCTGGCCTGGTGGAACGCCGGCCAGACCCCGCCGATGCTCGCGCGGTTCTCGTGAAGCTCACGCGCCGTGGCCACAACGTGATTGCAGCTGAAGACCGCCACCGCAACGAGGTGGTTGCCGAGGTTCTTGCGCGGCTGGATGACAAGGAACTGGCCGCGCTCGACGCCGCCATGCCCGTTCTCGAGAAACTCGCCAGCCCGCTCGGCGGTATGACGGGAAAACATCAACCCCGCCCGGGCGCCCGCAGGGACTGAGGGACATGAAACACAAGATTTCCACCAACATTGAAACGAGCCGGACCCGCCTCAATGGCAGGTCCGGCTCGCGTCATAGCTGGGCGGAAATCAAATGGTCTCGGTGACATCCTCGGCGTTGAAGCGCGGGTTACGCGCGTACTCGGGTTCGACCGGGGTGCCCAGGTTGACCACCACGATGGAATGCTTGCCGGTGCCCTCGAAGAACTCCTCGTCCACACCGACCGGGTCGAAGCCGGTCATGGGGCCGGCGGCCAGGCCGGCGGTGCGGGCGGCAATGATGAAGTAACCCACCTGGATGTGCGAGTTGGCTTTGCCGCTGGTGATGCGCATGTCGTCGTTTTCGTCGTACATGCCCTTCATGTGCGGGGCGGCCGGCAAGAACTCGGGGAAGTGCTCATGCCAGTTCTCGTCGTAGGAGAGGATCGCGGTCAGCGGGGCGTTGCGGGTCTTCTCCTGGTTGCCGCGGCTCATGTGCTGAACCAGGCGCTCGCGGGCCTCGGGGGACTCCACCCAGGTGATGCGCAGGGGCTGGGAGTTGAACGCGGTGGGGCCCATCTTGGTGAGTTCGTAAATGGTGCGTTTCTGCTCATCGGTCACGGGGGCGTCCGTGAAGTGGCTTGCGGTGCGCGCGTCGCAGAACAAGCGGTCCACGGCGTCCCGGTCGATGGCCACGGTCAGGTCAGCGGTTGCGGTCTCGGTCATCATGCGTCCTTTCGTGTTCTCCCGGTTCGGGCACTCACGCCGACGACGCACGCGCACCTTCCAAGAAATGGTTTCTTTGGAAAGTATAACGGTGCGGGCGAGAAATATAGTCCTGATGTAAGCAAGGTAACGTCGCACGCATTCGGGGATTCAGGGTGGTCACCCGCAGGGACTAGTTTGGTTGGGTGACTTCCGTGTTCATCCCCGGCATGCTGACCGGGTTGGCCCTCATCGTGGCGATCGGCGCCCAGAACGCGTTCGTTCTGCGGCAGGGCATTCGACGTCAGCACGTATGGACCGTGGTGCTCTTGTGCATTGCATCGGACGTGTTCCTGATTTCCGTGGGGACCGCGGGAATCGGGTTCCTGATCGAACGCGTGCCGTGGCTGCTCGAAATCTTCCGCTGGGGTGGCGTGATCTACCTGGTGGGCTTTGCAATTCAATCGTTCCGCTCGGCCATGAAGCCGCAGGGGCTGCAGGCAGCGGGAGAGGGCGGCGGCTCCCGCACATCCGTGGTGCTCACCACGCTGGCCCTGACCTGGCTGAACCCCCACGTGTACCTGGACACCGTGATCATGTTGGGCAACCTGGCCAACCAGCAGGGTGATCAGCGCTGGGTTTTCTCGGCCGGAGCCATCACGGGATCCGTCATCTGGTTCATTGCGCTGGGCACCGGCGCCAAGGCGCTGTCACGGGTCTTGAACACGCCGTTGACCTGGCGAATTGTGGACGTTTTCGTGGGCGTGGTCATGCTGGCCATTGCCCTCACATTGGCGCTGAACCCGGCGGTCTAATCATTCGGGGTGGGCCAGGGGTCGAACTTTCCGCTCGCGCGGTCGCCTTTGTGCGGCCATCAGTCGTCCCGGTTCCGCCGAACTGCGGCGCGGGCGGCCTCACGGTTCACGGCACTGATGGCTGACAGCGGGATACCAGCCGGGCAGACCTCGGCGCATTCGCCGTAGACCGAGCACGGGCCGAACTCCTCCTCGGCGGATTCCACTACGCCGCGCGCTCGTCGCCCGCGTTCGGGCTTGCCCTGGGGGAGCGTGGCCAGGTGGGTCAGCAGTGAACCTGTGAACAAATGCGAGGACCCGTTCGGGCACGCCGCAATGCACGCACCACAACCGATGCACGCCGAGAAATCCAGGGCTCGCTCGGCCATGTCGAACGGGATCTGGCGGGTGTCCGCGTCCGGCGCGGTTCCGGCGTCCACGGACACGAAACCACCCGAGGCCACCACGCGATCCATGGCGGAGCGGTCCACCACGAGGTCACGCACCACCGGGAACGCCGACGATCGGAACGGCTCCAGCCGGATGTGAGCCCCGTCCGAGAAGGACCTCAGGTGCTGGCGGCACATGGGGGTGTGCGGCTCCGGGCCGTGCGGGATGCCGTCCACGGTGATGCCACACGTGCCGCAAATGCCTTCGCGACAATCGGTGTCGAAGGCAATCGGATCCTCGCCCTCCTCCACGAGCTGCGCGTTGAGTCGATCCAGGAGTTCGGGCAGGGACATCTCCGCCGCGGCGTCGTCCACGATGTACGTGACGAACTCGCCGGTGTCTGCGCCGGATGTTTGGCGCCACACGTCAAGGGTCAGTTTCACGGTCGGTCTCCTCCCACGGTTGCGCACATCGCGAACCGGAAGCGGTCATGAGCGGACATCACGTGTAGTTCCTGGTCTGCAGCGGAACTGCCTCGAAGGAAAGGGGCTCCGTGTGCCGCACTGGTTTTCCGGGGTGTTCCGCAGTGCCGGGTACGTGTTCCCACGCGGACACGAACGCCCAGTTCTCGTCATCGCGCTGCGCCTCACCGCCCTCGGTCTGGTGGTCCTCGCGGAAGTGCGCCCCGCAGGACTCATCGCGGTCCAGCGCATCAAGGCACATGAGCTCGGCCATCTCCAGGTAGTCGGCCACGCGCCCGGCGCGCTCAAGTTCCTGGTTCAACTGCCGCCCCGTTCCGGGAACCCGCAGGTCACTCCAGAACTCCGAACGCAGGGAGCGGATCTCGGCCAGCGCCGTCTCCAGCCCGGACACCGTGCGGGACACCCCGCAACCGGTGTACAAAATGTCGCCGAGGCGCCGGTGGAAGGAATCCGCCCCGCGCGTTCCGCCAATGGAGAGCAGCCGCCCCGTGCGGGCCGTGACGTCGTCGACCGTGGTGCGCACGGCGGCGTCGTCCAGGGACAGCGCCTCGGCACCGAGGTGCGACGCCAAGAAGTTGGGAACCGAGAACGGAAGGGTGAACCAGCCGTCCACGCACGCGGAGAGCAACGAGTTGGCGCCCAGCCGATTGGCGCCGTGATAGCCCCACCCGGCCTCGCCGCCCA
>NZ_JAUNPE010000317.1 GCF_030536815.1 Kocuria sp. | reverse complement strand
GTCGACATCCCCCGCGACACCGTGGTCGCGTTCACCGGAATCTCCGGATCGGGGAAATCCTCGCTCGCATTCGGCACGATCTACTCGCACTCCCGCCAGCGCTACCTCGAGTCGGTCTCGCCCTACGCGCGCAGGCTCATCGATCAGGGATCCGCTCCGCACGTCCGGCTCATCAGCGGGCTCCCACCGGCCGTGGCCCTGCGCCAGCAACATGCGGGCAGCACCCGCTCGTCGGTCGGCACCGTGTCCCGGATTTCAAACGTGCTGCGTATGCTGTTCTCGCGGTCGGGCACCTACCCGGAGGGCTACCGTCCCGCGGACCTCGCGGGCACCTTCCCTCGCGACGCCGCTCCCCTGGATTCCGACAGCTTCTCCCCCAATACCGCCGTGGGTGCCTGCCGAGTGTGCTCGGGCATGGGGCGTCTCTTGCTGGTCGACCAGAACAAACTCGTCGGAGACCCCTCGCTGAGCATTGACGACGGCGCGATCGTCGCCTGGCCGGGCGCCTTCGGTGGCAAGAACAATCGGCGCATCCTCAGTGTGCTCGGCGTCGACATCAACGTGCCGTTCGAATCGTTGCCCACCGATATTCGCGAGTGGGTCCTCACTACCGATGAGCAACCCACCGTTCGCATCGGCGATCGCTACAACGGCACCTACATGAGCCCCAAGCGGTGGGTCGAGCACACCTTCGCGGATTCGCCGTCGGCCCGGATGCGTGCGAAGGCCGCATCGTTCATGACCGACCAGCTCTGCCCCACCTGCCACGGCAAGCGCCTCAATCCTGAAGCTCTGGCGGTCACGATCGCAGGCATGGATATCGCCGACGCCGCTCGCCTCCCCCTTGCCGATCTTTCCTCCTTCCTCGAAGACGCCCGCACCCACTCGGACACCGACGAGCTCTCCGTCGAACGCAACCAGGCTGCCCAAGCACTTATCGACGTCCTTCAGGACCACATCGCGACCATGATCGATATTGGACTGGGCTACCTCGAAACCGCTCGACCCACGTCGACGCTCTCCAGCGGTGAGCTCAAGCGACTGCACCTGGCTACCCAGTTGCGCAGCGGACTGTTCGGGGTCTTGTACGTGCTCGACGAGCCCTCAGCGGGGCTCCATCCCTCCGACCTCGAACTGCTCCTCGGCGCGCTGAAGCGGCTCAAGGACGACGGCAACACGGTCTTCGTCGTTGAGCACAATGCTCAAATCATCCGCACGGCCGACTGGATCGTGGATCTCGGTCCGGGTGCGGGCCGCTACGGCGGGCGGGTGCTCTACAACGGGCCCTCGGACGGTCTCGCCGATGTGGAAGAGTCCGCCACCGCACGTTACCTCGGGCCCTCGGCCCCGCAGCCACCGGGACCGAAAACCTCGCGCGAGCTCACCGATTGGATCGAGCTGCAAGGCGTCACGGGGCACAATCTCTCCGGGGCTGACATCCGGTTGCCACTCGGCGCGTTCACAGCGATCAGTGGCGTTTCCGGATCGGGCAAGACCACTGTCCTCACGGCACTCGCCAATGAGGTCAGATCGCGACTCGACACCGGGGACGTCCAGGCGGACGAGGAACGCAATCCTGACTCTGTTGAGGTCGCCGAACAGCTCGTCAACGGCGCTCCCGTCTGGGACCTGGGCAGCGAACAGATCGAGGCCGAGTCCACGACCGGCTTGGACGCCTTCGACCGCATCATTATGGTCGACCAGCGTCCCATCGGGCGCACTTCCCGCTCGACCCTGGCCACCTACACCGG
>NZ_JAUNPE010000316.1 GCF_030536815.1 Kocuria sp. | reverse complement strand
GAAAGGACCTCACATGTTCACCGGACTCAGCGCCTTCCCGCTCACACCGCTTCACGATGACCAGGTCGACGAGAAGGCCTTCGTCGGCTTGGTTCAACGCCTCGCTGCCGCGGGAGTCGACTCGATTACCGCCCTCGGCTCCACCGGGTCCTACGCTTACCTCAGCCGCGACGAACGCCAACGCGTCGCGAAGCTAGCGGTCGAGCACGCGGGTGACGTGCCAGTTTTCATCGGGATCGGTGCGCTGCGCACCTCCCAGGTCCTTGCCAACGCCGACGACGCCGCCCACGCCGGCGCCTCAGCTCTCCTTCTCGCCCCCATGAGCTACCAGGCCCTCACCGCGGAGGACGTGTTCGAACTGTTCCGCGCCGTCACTGAGCACACTGATCTGCCGGTCATCGTCTACGACAACCCGGGAACCACGCACTTCACGTTCACCACGGACCTCTACGCCCGCATCGCTCAGCTGCCGGGCATCGCCTCTATTAAGATCCCCGCATTGCCGACCAACAGTGCGGATGCACAGAAGAAGGTTCAGGAGATCCGAAGCGTCATCCCCGACAACGTGACCATTGGCATCTCGGGTGACCAGAGCGCCGTCGGCGGCCTGAAGGCTGGGTGCGATGTCTGGTATTCGGTGATCGGCGGGACCCTGCCGGAGTTGGCCGTGAAGCTGACGCGGCTCGCCCAGAATGGCGACGCAAACGAAGCCACCAAAGAATCCGTCCGCCTCGCTCCGCTGTGGGAACTCAACGCGGAATTCGGAAGTCTGCGAGTGGTGGCCGCAATCGCCGAATACTTGGGGATCGCACCGGAAAAGTGCCTGCCCCTGCCGATCCAAGGTTTGGATGACCAGCAGCGCGCACGCGTGAGAACGGCGGTCGATCAACTGGGGCTGGCCTGACCCCACCTTGCACCCGCGCTGTGACCTGCCTTACATTTTAAGGAGCCTACGGCGGGTCCGGATTCGGACTATCTACCGGGCGAGCAACCAAGAATCGCACTGATTCGGCGCCAGAGAGCTCCCGGTACAGCTGAGGACGGATCCACTCCACGTCGCAGTCAGTGGCTTGTCACGAGGAGTTCAGCGCCATGAGCGAGATCCGTTTAACCATCAACGGCCACGACCGCGGCTTCGCCGGCGTCGACCCACACACCCGTCTACTCGACTTTCTCCGCAACCAGGGCCTGACCGGCGCCAAGGAGGGCTGCGCGGAAGGCGAGTGCGGTGCCTGTGCAGTGTTGGTCGCACGGCCGGACGGCGATGATCGCACTCGCTGGACCTCCGTCAACGCGTGTCTGCCACCCGCCGTCGCCTTCGACGGGCAGGAAGTGGTCACCGCCGAAGGCCTCGGCACTGCACCCGGACCTCGCGGCCCCGGCCAACTCCATCCGGTGCAGCGCGAAATGGCCACCCGCGGCGGCTCCCAGTGCGGCTACTGCACCCCCGGCTTCGTGTGCGCGATGGCCGCGGAGTACTACCGCCCCGAACGCACGCCGTCCGATGACACCCACGGCGAGAAATCCGGCACGGAGGTCCAGGGCGAAGAACACTCCGCCGCTCACGAATGCGGACCCAACGGATTCGACCTGCACTCCCTGAGCGGCAACCTCTGCCGCTGCACCGGATACCGCCCCATCCGCGACGCCGCCTACGCCCTCGGGGAGCCCGAGGAGACGGACCTGCTGCGGCGTCGTCAAGATGAACCCGCCCCGAAAGCGAGCCACACCCGCATCGACACCACCGGCGCAC
>NZ_JAUNPE010000149.1 GCF_030536815.1 Kocuria sp. | reverse complement strand
GAACACGGGCTTGCGGCCGATCTTGTCCGCCAGCAGGGCCCAGGCCGGAATGGTGAACAGTGCCACGAAGTTCGCGACCACCGAGACCCACAGCATGGTGGAACGTTCCAGACCCACGATGGAGGTTGCGAAGGACAGCGACCAGACCAGGAACACCACGTTGATGGTGTTGACCATGGCGGCAGCGGCAATGCGGATCACGGCGGCCTTGTGGTACTTCAGCAAAGTGCTCAGGGGGGCGGTGCGCTTGACCTCGCCACCCTCGGCCTGGACTTCCTCGAAGGCCGGCGGCTCCTCCAGGTGACGGCGGATCATGTACGCCACGAAGACCACCACGGCGGAAGCCCAGAACGGAACGCGCCAGCCCCAGCTGAACAGCTGTTCTTCGGAGAGGACCAGGGTGAAGGGGATGAACACCGCGGTCGCCAACAACGTGCCGAACTGGGTGCCCTGCAGGGTCCAGCTGGTGGTGAAGGCGCGGTGACGGTCATCGGAGTGTTCCAGCGAGACCGAAATGGCGCTCGCCTGCTCACCGGAAGCGGAGAGGCCCTGGATCACGCGGCACAACACCAGCAGCGCCGGAGCCAGAAGGCCCGCCTGATCGTAGGTGGGCAAGCAACCCACCGCGAACGTGGCGCCGCCCATCATGAACAGGGTCAGCATGAGCACGAACTTGCGCCCGTACTTGTCACCGAGGGGACCCATGATGAGCGCACCCAACGGGCGAACCACGTAGGCAACGCCCACGGTACCCATGGCCAAGAGGATGGCCACGCCCGGGGAGGCATCCTTCGGGAAGAAGATGTGGTTCAGCACCAGTGCGGCGGCGGTGCCGTACACGGCAAAGTCGTAGTACTCCAGAGCCGAGCCGATCCAGCTGGCGAGCGCTGCTTTCTTGGGAGTCTTGGCGGCGGTTGCTGCCGGATTTGTGGGCCCCGGTGAGCCTGCGTGGTGGGTGGTGCTCATGAGAAGACATCCTTCACGGAAGGCGTGGGATCAAACGTCCCCGCTGCGGTGATTGCCATATATTGGAAATAGTTTTCAACTACTTGAAACACAAGCATGAAGTGGGTCACACTGTTCGTCAAGTACCCGACCGAAAAAATCAGGAGCACGTCATGAGCCCCACCAAGACCACCCCCTCGGCGGCGGGCACGGCGGACGAGGTAAGCGCCCCGGCCACGGCGCGTCCGGCCGACCGCTCCGGCACCGTGCGCAAAGGGCTCACGCTCCTGGAACTGCTGGCCAACCACCCCTACGGGGCCACCGCGGGTCAGATCGTCGCCGAGTCCGGCTACGCCTTCAGCACGTGCTACCGCCTGCTCACCACGCTGGTCGATTCCGGGTTCGCCGAGTACGACACCGCCACCAAGCAGTACCGCCTGGGTCTGCTTGTTTTTCACATGGGCCAGAAGGTCGCCACGGCCAGGGGGTACTCCGGCACCGCACTTCCCGTGCTGCGCCGGCTCACGGAGGCCACCGGCGAAAGTTCCCTGCTCGCCGTGCTGGACGGGGACCGCTTCCTCACCGTGCACACCGTGGACGGGCCCAACCACCGCATCACCACCGATCCCGGGGACCGGGGCGAGTTGCACACCTCATCACTGGGTAGGGCGTTGCTCGCTTTCAGCCCGCAGGACACCCGCGACCAGTTGGTCGCCACCCTTGACCTCGTCCCGCGCACGGATCGCTCCCGCACCGATCGTGACGGCCTCCGAAGGATCCTCGAAGAAACCCGTCAACGCGGATGGGCCTGCCAGGACCAGGAGCACGATGAGGGCATGTGCGCCGTGGCCGTCCCCGTCATGACCCCGGGCGGGCCTCTCGTGGCAGCGCTCGCGCTCGCCGCACCCGTCTACCGCTGCGACCTGGCCGGTCTCGAACGGCACATCCCTCTCCTCAACGACGCCGCCGCCCAGCTGGCCTCGCAACTCCCGCAGCGTCCCTAATCACCGCGCCGTTCGTAGGCACGTCAACGTATCCAGGCACAGAAACTCCCCGGATTCCCCGAAAGGAACCGCATGTCCACTCTCAATGAGTCCTTCCTGATCGGTTTGATCGGTGACGGCATCACCGAAAGCCTCACCCCACCCATGCACGAGCGCGAGGGCGACCACCACGGCGTGCGCTATCTCTACCGCCCCGTGGACCTCGCGGAGATCCATCGCCCCGGAACGGACGTCGGCGAGCTCCTGCGCGCCGGCCGGGATCTGGGGTTCAACGGGTTCAACATCACCCACCCCTGCAAACAAATCGTCATGGACCACCTGGACGAGGTGGATCCCCAGGCCGCCGCGATCGGAGCCGTCAATACGGTGCTGATCAGGGGCGACAAGTTCATTGGCTACAACACCGACTGCTCCGGTTTCACGGACGGGTTCCGCGCGGGCCTGCCCGGCGCCGACCTGGAGCGCGTGGTTCAGTTCGGCTCGGGCGGCGCGGGTTCGGCGGTCGCTGAGGCGCTGCTCGCCGTGGGCGCCCAGCGCTTGGATCTGGTGGATGTCGACGTCGCTCGCGCGGCCCAGCGCGCCGCCGCCCTGGCCGGGCGGTACCCGGGCGCCGTCGTGGCGGCTGTGGAACCGGACCAGGCGCCCGAGCTCGTGGAGGGCGCGAGCGGTGTGGTCAATGCGACCCCCGTGGGAATGCATCACCACCCCGGAACGCCGTTCGACACCGCCCTGCTCAGCGCGCGACAGTGGGTCGCGGACGTGGTGTACCTGCCGTTGGCCACGGAACTCGTGACCGCGGCCAAGGCCTTGGGATGCCACGTGCTGGACGGCGGCCACATGGCGGTCGGGCAGGCGGTCGATGCCTTCAGGCTGTTCACCGAGCTGGACCCGGACCGGCAGCGGATGCGTGATCATTTCCTGTCGCTGACCGGTCAGGGGCCGGTCTCCGCGGCCCAGGAGCTGGGAGCGGCCCAATGAGAACCAGTATCGCTACCGTGTGCCTGTCCGGGACGCTCGAAGAGAAAATGCAGGCCGCCGCGCTCGCCGGATTCCACGGGATCGAGGTGTTCGAACAGGACCTGGTGGTTTCACCGTCCTCACCCGAGCAACTGCGTGAGATGGCCGCCGAACTCGGTCTCTCCCTGGACATGTACCAGCCGTTCCGCGACGGCGTGGAGGTCGCCCCGGAGGCTTTCCCCGATTCGCTGCGTCGGCTGCGCGCGAAGTTCGACCTGATGCGCCGCCTGGGCACGCCCGTGCTGCTGATGTGCTCCAATGTGGCCACGGCCGCCCTGGATGATGATCGGGCCATTGCGGATCAGTTGCGCCAGGCCGGTGAGCTGGCCGCCGAATACGACATCAAGCTCGCCTACGAGGCCTTGGCCTGGGGCAAGAACGTCAACGACTGGCGCCGCGCACACCGCATCGTGGAGCTGGCCGATCACCCCGCCGTGGGCACGTGCCTGGACAGCTTCCACATCCTCTCCCGCGGTGACACCGTGGACGGCGTGGAGCTGTTGGATCCGGCCAAACTGTTCTTCGTGCAGCTCGCGGACGCGCCCTTGCTCAAGCAGGACATTCTCTCGTGGTCGCGACACCACCGCGTGTTCCCGGGCGAGGGGGACTTCGATCTGGTGGACGTGCTGGCTCGCCTGCATGAATGTGGGTACGCGGGCCCGGTCTCGCTGGAGATCTTCAACGATGCCTTCCGCCAGGCGGACGTCTACCGCACCGCCGTGGACGGGTTGCGCTCGCTGCGGTGGCTTGAGGACCAGACCGCGGATGCCGTGCGCGCGGCGGGAGAGGACCCCGCGCGTGAGCCGCTCGTGCTGAGCGATCTGCCGGATCCCCAGCCGCCGCGGGCATGGGATTTCGTGGAGTTGCGCACTTCCAAACTCGGGCAGACCACGCGCCTGCTGCATCAGTTGGGGTTCGAGCTGGCCGGTCACCACCGCAGCAAGGACACCGTCCAGGCGTGGACCCAGGGCCCGGTTCGCGTGGTCATCGGCGAGGACCTGCAGGCCCCGCTCGAGCAGCCCACCCGCCTGGCCGCCCTGGGGTTCCAGGTCGACAGCCCCGACGACGCCGCCCACCGCGCCTCCCGCTTGCTCGCCCCGGTGGTCTCGCGCACCCAGCAGCCGGACGAAACCGTGCTGCACGGGGTGCTCGCCCCGGATGCGACCGAGATCTTCTTCGGTCCCCACGGGGACCGCGGGGTGCCCCCGTGGTTGGAGGAGTTCGGCGCGGACCCGGCCGAGGCGGCGTCGGACTCCCTGATCACCGGCGTGGACCACGTGAACCTCGCCCAGCCGTGGCAGCACTACGACGAGGCCGTCCTGTTCCTCACCTCCCTGCTCGACCTGCACGCGCAGCCGGCGCAAGAGGTCGCCGGGCCGTCCGGGCTGGTGCGCTCGCAGGTCATGCGCTCCGCGGACGAAACCGTGCGGATCCCCCTCAACGTGGCCCCCACCGCCGCGGAACAGGGCGCCTACACGGGTGCGGCCTACCCCGAGCACGTGGCGCTGGCCTGCTCGGACATTGTGGCCGTGGCTCGCCGCGCCCGACGCCGCGGCCTCACCTTCCTGCCGGTGCCCGAGAACTATTACGAGGACCTCGTGGCCCGCTTCGACCTGGCCCCGGACGCGGTCGCCGAACTGCGGGAGCACGGTTTGCTCTACGACCGCGATGAGCGCGGGGAGTTCCTGCACTTCTACACGGCGACCCTCGGCGAGGTGTTCGTGGAGGTCGTGGAACGGCGCGGGGACTACCGCGGATTCGGCGCCCCCAACGCCCCGGTGCGGCTGGCGGCGCAGTATCGGACGTGGGAGGAAGCGGCCGGCACCATCTGATCAGGGTTTACTGTACGGTAGCCAGGCCTACTCTGCAGTAAGCCCTCGTGAAATGGCTCTGGGGTCGAACCCGCGCACCTGACACACTGGAACCGGCCAGTCTTCGTGCGTAGAGAGCGGAATGTTCGTGAGTGATCAGCGGTCCGGGGACACCAAGCCCGGTGACAACCAGCCCATGGTGTTCGAGCACGTCACTGCCGCTCAGCGCGTGGTGTTCGGCTCCGACAAGGCCGGTGAATTCCTGGCGGCCGAGCTCGAGCGGTTGGGCAGCACGCGCCCCATGGTCATCACGGGCGGTTCCGCCGAACAGGCGGCTCGTGAGATCACCTCGCGGCTCGAGCCGGGTCTGTGGTGGGACGAGGTGATCCAGCACGTACCGGTGGAGCTCGCGGAGAAGGCGCGCGCGGCGGCGTCGGACGCGGCTGTCGACGC
>NZ_JAUNPE010000315.1 GCF_030536815.1 Kocuria sp. | reverse complement strand
GAACGGTCAACCCTGCCTTACTTCTTGGCGGGGGTGTGCAGCAGCTTCTTGTTGGCGAACTCCTCGATACCGAAGGGGCCCAGCTCGCGGCCCACACCTGAGCGCTTGACGCCACCGAAGGGCAGATCCGGAGCCGTACCGGTGGTCTCGTTGACGAACACCATGCCGGAGTCCACGCGCTTGGCGATATCCAGAGCGGCGGCCTCATCGGCACCGAAAACGGATCCACCCAGGCCGAAGGGCGAGGAGTTGGCGAGCTCGATGGCCTCGTCAGCGTCCTTGACCTTGTAGACCACGGCCACGGGACCGAAGATTTCCTCGGCGTAGGCGCGCATTTCGGGGGTCACGTCAGCAAGCACGGTGGCTTCCATCCATGCGCCGTCGCGATCGATCTTCTTACCGCCGGCCAGTACGGAGGCACCCTTGTCGATGGCATCCTGGACCTGCTCCATGATCTCGTCACGGGCACCCACGGTGCTGATCGGGCCCAGGAAAGTTTTCTCGTCCGAGGGGTCACCGGCCTCGATGCCCTGAACTGCCTGCGAGAACTTCTCCACGAAGGACTCGTAAGCGTCCTCCAGCACAATGAAGCGCTTGGAGTTGGTGCAAGCCTGGCCGCTGTTGGACATGCGTCCCCTGACCGCGTGCTTCACGGTGCGCTCCAGGTTCTCGCCGTCCAGGACAATGAACGGGTCGGAACCACCGAGCTCCAGCACGACCTTCTTGAGGTGCTTGCCCGCGGTGGCGGCCACGGAGGAACCTGCGCGCTCCGAACCGGTCAGCGACACACCCTGCACAACCGGATCCGGGATCACGATGTCCGCGATCTGATCACTGGAAGCGAAGATGTTGATGTAAACATCCTCCGGGAAGCCCGCCTCGTGGAAAAGCTCTTCCTGCACCACGGCGGACTGCGGAACGTTACCGGCGTGCTTGAGCAGGATGGTGTTACCCAGCATCAGGTTGGGAGCCGCAAAACGAGCCACCTGGTAGTACGGGAAGTTCCAGGGCATGATGCCCAGCAGGGAACCGGTGGCGTCGAGGACCACGCGGGCCTGACCACCCGTGGAGGGCTCCAGGGTGCGGCCCTCCATGAAGCCTTCCGCGTTGTCGGCGTAGTAGTCATAGATCCCGGCAACGATCATGACTTCACCGATGGCCTGGGTCTTGGGCTTGCCCATTTCTCCGGTCAGAATCTTGGCGAGCTCTTCCTTGCGCTCGCGATACAGCTCGGCCAGCTTGTGCATGAGCTGGGCGCGCTCCGAAACGGAGGTGTTGCGCCAGGACTTATAAGCCTCACCCGAACGCTTCACGGCGTCCTGAATCTCCTGATCCGATGCGGTGGGGAACTCTTTTACGGTTTCGCCAGTGGCGGGATTAACTGTTGTGTAAGCCATACCCCTAGGTTATGCCTCACACCGGTTTTGGCGAACAGAGTTCACCGAGGGCGAGAGTCCTGTTTCCGCGGTGGAGCGGGCCCCTCGGGTCTTGATATCAGAAGGTTCCTGGCCAAGGATGATGCTACGACGACCGAGGCAACGGGGCTCCCGTCCTACTGTTCGGACGCGACGCACATTTTCTCGGCCGCCCATCACCACACCAAGGAGCACCACCATGACCACTGCACCCCTTGACCAGTCCGTATGCAACTGCGAAAACTGCGGGCCCAACTGCACGTGCGAGAACTGCAGGTGTGAAAACTGCACCTGCGCACACTGCGATCACGCCGCCTGACAACGGAAGTGGCCGGAGAC
>NZ_JAUNPE010000314.1 GCF_030536815.1 Kocuria sp. | reverse complement strand
CTAGTCGTGCCCACCGCCGAGCCCGGCCTCCTGGCGACCGCCGCCCGAATGGCACTGGTGCCAAAGCTAATGCGCGGGATGCCTTACATACCCCTAATGGATATAGAAGTTGGCCACGGGCAGGCGCGGTTCGCTCTCCAGGAAGGGGGTATCGGGCATCTCACTCTTACCGTAGGCCTCGAAGGGGCCCAGGTAATGCTTCAACCCGGTCATCAGTGCCACGTGCTCCACCGGCGCGTGGCCCAGGGCGGTGAGCAGGTTGCGCAACATCCCGGCGTTGACCCGGATGTTTTCATCCTCGGTGTCCTGCCGCGACCACGCGGTGAAGAACACGTGGGTGGGGCGCTCCCCGGCCAGGGCCTGGGAGAGGCTGTCCTGGGATCGCAGGTCCGCGCTGATGTGCCGGGCGCTGCTGCCGGGTACTGCGGTCCGGGACAGGGCCAGCACTTCCCAGCCGTTGGCACGGGTTAGCTGGTCGGTCAGGGCGGAGCCGGCGATGCCACTGGCACCCACCACCAGGGCGGTTCGGGTGTGCGTGGGGTGGTCCATGGGGTGGTCCTCGTTTCGGTCGGGGCTTCGAGCGGGGTCCTCGGCGTCCAAAGGGGAGGCGCGACACCGCGGGCGCCGGCCACCTGTATCGCGCACGTTCCGGATCACACCCCCTGCCCGATCCACGGAAAAATCAGTAGGCTTACAATATTATCCCACCACGAGGAAGGAGTCGGACATGACCGACACCAGCCATGAGGCACACCAGAATGCGAACCACGAGACAACGGACCAGTTGACCTTCCAGAATCCGGTGACGCGCTACCCGACCATCCAGCCGCCCGAGCAACACCAGCCCGAGCCGGGCCTGGATGTTGAGCTCGAACCCAAGACCGACCGCGGAGAAGAATCCTATCGCGGCACGGGTCGCCTGGAGGGGCGCAAGGCGCTGATCACGGGTGCGGACTCCGGAATCGGTGCGGCCGTTGCCATCGCGTTCGCCAAGGAGGGGGCCGACATCGCTCTCAATTACCTGCCGGACGAAGAGCCGGACGCGCAAGTCGTCAAGGCTGTCATTGAGAAGGCCGGCCGCAAGGCCGCGCTGATCCCGGGTGATCTCTCGGACAAGGCGTTCTGCACGACGGTTGTGGAGAACGCCGTCAACGAGCTGGGCGGACTGGACATCCTGGTCAATAACGCCGGTCGACAGATTTTCTCGGAGAGCCTCGAGGAGCTGAGCGACGAGCAGCTGACGGACACCTTCACGGTCAATATCATTGCGATGTTCCGCGTCACGAAAGCCGCGCTCCAGCACCTTCCAGCGGGCTCGTCCATCATCAACACCACGTCGGTCGAAGCCTACCAACCGGCGCCCATCCTGTTGGATTACGCTTCGACGAAGGCGGCGATCAACAACTTCACCAAGGGCTTGGCCCAGCAGCTCGCGCCCAAGGGGATCCGCGTCAATGCGGTGGCCCCCGGCCCCATTTGGACGCCGCTGCAGGTCAGCGACGGTCAGCCGAAGGAGTCACTGCCGGAATTCGGCCAGTCCACTCCGCTGGGCCGTGCCGGACAGCCCGCCGAACTCGCGCCGGCCTATGTGTTCTTGGCCTCCTCGGAGTCCAGCTACGTCCTGGGGGAGACCCTCAACGTCAACGGCGGCATGCCCACTCCGTAACCGTTGTGCTTGAGCCGGCCCGCCCCGCGGAATGGGGGCGGGCCGCCCGGGTCCGCATCCGTGAAAAGGGGCCGCTCGATCATTGCCAGC
>NZ_JAUNPE010000148.1 GCF_030536815.1 Kocuria sp. | reverse complement strand
GGAAGATCTTTGATCCGAGAGGACCACCACCATGAGCAACACACTCGTTGCCGCGAACCCGCGAAAAGAGGCGAGGACCGCCGCCTGGGTCGCCGGTATCGCCTGCGCCGCACTGATTTTCGACGGTTTCGACCTCACCATTTACGGGACCGTCCTCACCACATTGATGGCAGATCCCTCCCACATCGGCGCACTTGACGCCGCCACCGCGGGAACCCTGGGTTCCTACGCTCTGATCGGTGTGCTCATCGGCGCCCTGATCTGCGGTTCCATCGGCGACTACGTGGGCCGCCGTCGCATCATCCTGGTCGGCATCGCCTGGTTCTCCATCGGCATGTTCGTGACCTCGCTCTCCACCTCGATCTTCGCGTTCGGTGCTTTGCGCTTGATCACCGGTATCGGTCTGGGTGCGATCCTCGCCACGGCCGGTGCGACCATTGCGGAGTTCGCTCCCGCCGGGCGCCGTAACTTCTACAACGCCGTTGTGTACTCGGGTATCCCCGCCGGTGGCGTGCTCGCCGCGCTGCTGGGCATGATCCTTCTTGAGCCCTTGGGCTGGCGCGGTCTGTTCATGATCGGCGCGACTCCCATCCTGTTCCTGTTGCCCATTGCGTTCTTCAAGCTCCCCGAGTCCCCGCGCTGGTTGCTCTCCCGCGGCCGCCGCGAAGAGGCCGAGGCGCTTTCCCTCAAGACCGGCACGCCCTTGCTGGAGGAGGTCGTCGTTCAGAAGGCCGGCGCTACTCCCGCCAAGACCGGCTTCGGTGCCGTGTTCTCCTCGCAGTTCCGCGTGGGTGCAATCCTCCTGGGCTTCATGTCCTTCTCCGGCCTGCTGCTGACCTACGGCCTCAACACCTGGCTCCCCAAGATCATGGAGAGCTACGGCTACGGCAAGACCTACTCGCTGGCATTCCTGCTGGTGCTCAACTCCGGCGCTGTGATCGGTGGTGTGGTGGCCTCCAAGCTGGCCGACCGCCGCGGACCCCAGTTCATCGTCTCCACCACCTTTGTGATCGCAGCCATCACGCTGGTGCTGATGACCTTCCACTTCCCGTTGCCGGTGCTGTTCATGTTCATTGCCGTGGCCGGTGTGGGCACCCTGGGTACCCAGGTGCTGATTTACGGCTTCACCTCCAACTACTTCACCACCAACGCTCGTGCAGCCGGTGTGGCCTGGTGCTCCGGCTTCGGCCGACTGGGCGGCATCTTCGGCCCGCTCATCGGTGGCTGGCTGGTTGCAGCCGGTCTGGGTGGCGCCACCGCGTTCTACATCTTCGGTGGTGTGGCACTGTTCGGCGCACTCGTGACCGTATTGGTTCCCCGCCAGAAGGCTGTGGAAGCCGCCAAGGAAAAGGCAGAGGAAATCCTGGAGTCTTCCGAAAACCAGGACGCCAATACTCCCTCGACCGTCCTGAACTGATGTTCCGGGAACGACAGTCGGCCGGCGACCTGGCGCGCTGACCCCGACTGCCTCGGGAAACATAGAAACACCAAGGGTGCCGTTGCTCACTGCGAGCAGCGGCACCCTGCGTTTGTGCTCTCCGCATGCCTGGCGTCCACGCGGCCGTGCTCCACCGATATGCTCCGCCACTTCAGGTGCCGTTAGGGCCGTACCGCACATCTGAGGGGCCGGTGGAACCTTTTGTCTGGTGGGGAAGGGTCCTACCCTCACCTGAGGTGGGTTCGACGGCGCTACCGGCCCCTGTCGTGCGTAGCCTGCGTTCGCCCACCGTGCCTCTGCCGCGCAGATGAGGGCCGCATCGGGTCACATCGGGCCCCGCAAATGGGCGCCCTCCGGGTCGCAGAGCCGGTCACCGCGCGGAGCGCCCTCCACAGGGGCCCGGTTGGCAACACCCGGGGTGAGTAAACGGCTTGGTCTGCAACGACGGCGACCGAGCGGCGTCGAGAACTTCTAGGGTCCCTCCCATGCGAACTCTCGAAGCAATGGACCTCGGACCAAAACTCACCCTGCTGAGCGCCCGGGAATGGGAACGGCGACCGCGGGATCTACGACGCAGACCGTACATGCGGCAACTGGCCAGGGGAGCGTGGGTTCGGAGCGCTGAACCGCTGAGTGTTCAGCAGCGATCGGTTCTGCTGCGGGATCACCTGGAACGGCACCGAGGTCAGGTGGCGGTGACCGGACTGACGGCCCTCGACATGTTGAACCTCCCCGTCCATCACGCCTACGGCTGGGAACAACGCCTCTTGGGCCACGCCTCCGCACCACGGGCCAGGGAGTACGAGGCGCGATCACACACGACACACTTAGCGTGGAACGGCACGAGGCTGGCATCGAGTCAGAGACTGACGCGCGTATCCAAGTCGCTGGGGCTGCCGGGGATCGTGGGTCCGTGGGATTGTCCGCTGACCCACCCGTTGGAGGCACTCGTGGCCGCGGCTCCGGTCCTTCCCCTGTGGCGCATCACCGCGTGCTTGGATGCAATGATTTCCCTACGGGTCGTGGCCGAAGGGCGCACGGTGATCCAACCGCTTGCTGTGGATCACGTGGCGGAGCTACTCGCTCAGCTGCCGCCGCGGGCCCAGAACATGGTGCGGGTTCGGCAGGCCCTGAAACTCGCTCAGGGGCCCACGATCTCTGCGATGGAAACCCTGCTCCGCCTAGTGCTGCTCACCTGCGGACTACAGCCCATGGAGACCAATCACCCGGTCATGATGGACGGCAGATGGGTGTATCCGGACCTTGCCTGGCCGGCGGACATGGTCGCCCTGGAATACAACGGGCGCCCACACTGGGAGAACGGACAGGCGTACGGGGATGAGAACTATCGGATCCAACGCCTTCGGGATCATGGGTGGCAGGTCCGCGTGGTGGTCCTCGACGACCTCAGGGATCCCAAGCGACGCATGGAACTCTTGCAGTGGCTGTTCCATCACTTGGATCCTGCACGCGCCAGGCGCAGCCAAAGCCCACTGCAGCACGTGAGGGGTCGTTAGAACCCTCCCGCCGGCGAGAAGAGGTTCTAACGGCCCCTCACGTGCGATTGCCGGTCCTGGCAACCCCCCCGGGTCCAGCGACAGCGCCTACTCCGGCGTATCCACCTTGGTGGGGTTGAGCACGCGGGAGAGGAATGACCGGGTGCGTTCGTGTTTGGGGGAGCCGATGACCTCGCGGGCTGGGCCTTCCTCGACCACCACGCCTCCGTCCATGAAGACCACGCGATCGGCGACGTCGCGGGCAAAGGACATCTCGTGGGTCACCACGAGCATGGTCATGCCCTCGTTGGCGAGGGTGCGCATGATGGCCAGCACATCGCCTACGGTTTCCGGGTCCAGCGCGGAGGTGGGCTCGTCGAAGAGCATCAGGTCCGGGTTCATGGACAGCGCACGGGCAATGGCCACGCGCTGCTGCTGACCACCGGAGAGCTGCCCGGGGCGCTGCTGCGCCTTCTCCACGAGACCCACGCGTTCCAGGTTGGTCATTGCGGTCTGCTCGGCCTCGGCCTTGGAGCGCTTGAGCACCTTGACCTGGGACACGGTGCAGTTCTCCAGCACGGTCAGGTGCGGGAACAGGTTGAACTGCTGGAACACCATGCCCACGTTGCGGCGCATGGCGTCCACGTCGATGTCCGGGTCGGTCACGTCAAAGCCGCTGACCGTGATGTCACCGGACTGCGGTTCTTCCAGCAGGTTGAGGCAGCGCAGCAGGGTGGACTTCCCGGAACCGGAGGGCCCGATCAAACACACCACTTCACCGGGGTGAACGGTCAGGTCGATGCCGCGCAGCACCTCGAGGTCGCCGTAGGCCTTGTTGAGCCCGCGCACGGACACGGCGGGTGCTTGGGATCCGGGGGTCGCCTGAGTGTTTTCGGTTGCAGATGTGGACACCGTGGCTCCTAGGAGGACTTCTTGACGCGGTCGGTCTTGGTTTCAAAGCGGCGGGACAGGATACCCAGCGGCACGGTGATGATCAGGTAGCAGATACCCGCCGCGACCAGCGGAGTCAGGCCCGCACCGGCGCCGGAAATGCCCTCGCGGCCGAACTTGGTGAGTTCGTACTGGGCCAATCCCATGCCCAGCAGATAGACCAGGGAGGAGTCCTTGGTCAGCAGGATGACCTCGTTGGTCAGTGGCGGCAACACAATGCGCAGCGCTTGGGGGATGACAATGGTCACCATGGCGCGGGTGTGGGACATGCCCAGGGATCGGGCGGCTTCGTACTGGCCCGCGGGAACCGCCTGCAGGCCGGCGCGCAGGGACTCCGCGATGTAGGCCGCTGCCACCACACCCAGGGCGATCATCACGGTCACGTAGTGATTGAACCGGAAGCCGAACGCCAAGGGGATGCCGTAACCCAGAGCCAGGAACACCAACAGTGCGGGGACGCCGCGGAAGAACTCGATGTAAAGGGTCGCGATCCACCGGTACGGTGCCACGGAGGAGAGTTTCATGAGGGCCAGAATCACGCCCAGGCTCAGCCCCACCACGAAACCGAGGGCCGTGTAAATGAGCGTGTTCTTCAGGGCAACGGTGATGATCCCGGGGAACTGATCCGCAATCACCGCGGGGTTGAACACTCGTTCGTACAGAATGTGCCAGTCCGCGAGAACGACCAGGGCGATCAACACCAGTATCAGCACGGCGTACTGGATGCCCCGCGACAGCTTGGCGCGCTGCCGGGTGGTCATGGCCATCAGTTTTCTCCCTCAGTCATCACAAACGTCCTCACAGAATTTCTTGTTCAATCATCTCGCGGTGCGCCGGCAACGGGTGTGCCGGGCGAGAGACTCGCCCGGCACACGTTGCAGATCACATCGGTTTCCGGCATCGGTGGTTTGCCGGGTCAGAGACCGATCCACTCTTCGCGCATCTTGTCCATGGTGCCGTCCTCGTTGAGGCGGTCCAGGGTCTGGTTCACGGAATCGAGAAGCTCGGTGTTGCCCTTCTTCACGGCCACACCCAGGTTCTCGCCGGTGTCCACGGTCTCCACGATTTCGAGGTTCTCGTTCTCCTCGGCGCGGTTGCCCAGCGTGGAGATGTTACCGGACACGGCCTTCACGCCGCCGGTCTCCAGGGACTGGAACATGAGCTCCACGTCCTCGAACTGCTGCACGGTGGCACCCTTTTCCTGGGCGAACTTCTCACCGGAGGTGGCTTGCTGTGCTCCCACGGAGGTGTCGCCAATGGAGTCGAAGCCGGTGATGCCGGAATCCTTGGTGGTCAACAGGCCGATCTCGTCATTGAAGTACGGCTTGGAGAAGTCCATGGAGGCTTTGCGCTCGTCGGTGA
>NZ_JAUNPE010000313.1 GCF_030536815.1 Kocuria sp. | reverse complement strand
GTGGAGCTAAGGGGACTCGAACCCCTGACCCCCTGCATGCCATGCAGGTGCGCTACCAGCTGCGCCATAGCCCCGTGCTTTACCTCGAAGACTTTACCACAGTCCGTACAACCAACCGATGCCGGTTGTCCGTGTGCTTTCCGTGGCATTCCTCGTGGGCAACGCATTTATCCTAGACAGTCGTTCACCCGCCGTGCAAATCGGGTGTTCCGCATCGGGCCGTCCGGATACCGGGCCGTTATTCGGCGTGCGAGGCGCCCGGAGCGGCGTCGCCGTTCGAGGTGGAGACCTGCTCGGGAAGGTTCAGCGAGATCTTGGGGCTGTCCCCCCAGAGACGTTCCAAGGCGTAAAACGCACGGTCCTCGTCGTGGAGCACGTGGATCACGATGTCGCCGAAGTCGAGCAGTACCCAGCGGCCCTCGCCGCGACCTTCGCGGCGCAGTGGCTTGACCTTGTGCTCCTGGATGAGCTTGTCCTCGATGGCGTCGACCACCGCGGCGACCTGCCGCTCATTCGGGGCGGAGGCGAGCATGAAGGCGTCGGTGATGGCCAGGGAGTCGCTGACGTCGAAGGCCACAATGTTCTCGGCCTTCTTCTCGTCCGCGGCCAGGGCGGCGGTGCGAATGATCTCGACGGATTCGGGGAATGCAGTCACAGAGGGGTGAGTCCTTTCAGAGACTAAAGCGTTAGAGCACAAAAATGATGAGCACCGCGATGAGCGCGGCGATGAGCAGGAACAGAAGCACGAGCAGCGGCACCAGGGCCCCGGATCGTTGTTTGTAATCCTTGGCCTCGAGCAGGTCCAGGCCCTGGGCGTCCACGGCACGAACGGGTGTACCGGGGGCGCTGACCGATTCCGACGGTCTGGGATCGGGATCGAGGGACTCGTTTGACGGTAGGGCCTCCGGTTCCGCCTCCGCGTTGTTCCCGGACGACGCCGCCTGCGCGGGTTCTTGCCGCCGCTCCTGCGCGCCGTCGAGGGCCGTATCGGGCGCGGACGCCGCCGGAACCACACTGATCGTCACGGTGTGCGGATTCGATGCGGCAGCAAGGGGAGAACTTGGGAAGTGCCCGGGATCAACCCGCAACGGGTCCGCGGCCAGGGACGAACCCACGGTGGCCGACTCGGGGAAGGATACCGTGATGGTCTCCTCCCCCGCCGCGGGATTGGGCTCTGCCCCCGCACCATCACCCTGTTCAGCGTCACGGGCCCGCAGGGCGGACTGGGCATCCTTGCGGTCCTGCTCGTTGGCCGCGGCCGCGCGCAGGGCGAGTTCCGCAAATCGTTGCTGCTTCAGCAGCAGGTCTTGATCCACTGCCCCGGCGTTCGATTGCTCGGCCTCGTGGATCTCCTGGGCGTGCTCGGCCATTTCCCGTTGCAGTCGCGCCAGCCGACGCGGCCCCAACGGCCTGACCGGACCGGTTTCGGTGGGGCCGTCCAGGTCGATCACCGGTGCCGGTCCGGGCACCCGGGGAACCTCCGAGGTCCACGGAGCGGCCGTCGACCCGGATTCCCCGTGCGAGGTCTCCAGGCTGGTCTCTTCGATCGCATCCGGTTCCCGTGCTTCCCCAGGATTCGGGCTCCTGTCCTCTTCGGACCGAGGCTCACTCACAACGTGCTCCTGGTGGTTTCTCGGGGTCCGTTCTCGGTATCGCGGTCAACCGCGAGAAGGGTGGTCGAGGTGTGCTCATCGTGGACGTAGAGACCGTACTTGTTGATGTACTGAACCACACCGTCCGGCACCAGATACCAGACGGGCT
>NZ_JAUNPE010000312.1 GCF_030536815.1 Kocuria sp. | reverse complement strand
GAGGTCCGCGAGGGCAAAGTTGTCCAGCATGATGGTGTCCACACCGCCGGCCAGGACATCCTCGATCTGATCGAGCCGGTCCACCTCGACCTCCATATGTGTCGTGTGAGGCATATGTCGGCGCAGCTCGCGCAGTGCGTGCGTGACTGTTGCACCACCGGCCGTGAGCACGGCCAGGTGATTGTCCTTGAGCATTACAGCGTCCGAGAGCCCGAAGCGGTGATTGTGCCCGCCGCCGCAGGTCACCGCGTGTTTTTCCATCGCTCGCAGTCCCGGGGTGGTCTTGCGGGTATCGGCCACCCGGGTGCGGGTAATGGTCCCGGCGGGCAGCTTATTGGCGCCCTCCACCTCCGCAACGGCCTTTTCGACCTCGGCCACGTAGCGGGCGGTGAGCGTGGCGATCCCGGACATCCGCTGTGCCAGGTTCAATACCGTGCGTTCGGCGGTCAACAGTGGCCGCGCGGGTCCGATAACGGTCGCGATGTCGGTTCCCGGAGTGATCGGGTCGCCATCGCGCACGTGGAGCGTGACTTCCAGCCGCGGGTCAACGGTGGTGAAACCCGTGCGGATAACCTCTTCGCCGGCAAACACTCCTTCCTCACGCGAAGTGATGGTCGCGGTGGCGGTGGCCTCCGCGGGGATCACGAGTTCCGACGTGATGTCACCCCACGGCGCGTCCTCGGCGAGGCTCGAGCGGATCACGGCTTCAACGGCCGAGCGAGTCAGCATGGACTGTCCTTTCGTGGGCGGGCACCGCTGCTGTAGCGGCAACCCACCGGGTGCTTACGGCTTGGCGGGGATCGGTGGCCGGGAAATCGGCTCGCTGATGGGCCCCGCGGGATTCGGTGCGGGACAGCGCGGCGGTCACCAGGGCATGCCCCACGGTCAACAAATTTTGATCTTCGATGTCGGCCAGGGTGTCCGGGGCTTCGGTTACATCCCACGACGACGACGCCGCCGCCAGCCAGCCTTCCAGCCTCGCCGTCGCCCGCTCCAGGCCCTCCACCGTGCGGAAGACACCGGCGCCCTGCCACATGGCGTGCTGGAGGGCTTCGCGGGTGAACGGCTCGGAGGTGATGGCCGGGCGTGGACGTGGGAGCTCGCGGGGCGCACATTTGGTGCCGTGAGACGCCGGCCATGGGTCTGAGCTCGGGTTCGATTCGGCCACCAGCTCACCGATCCGGCGTCCGAAGACGGCGGCTTCGAGCAGGGAGTTGGAGGCCAACCGGTTGGCTCCGTGCATGCCGGTGCTCGAACACTCTCCGGCGGCCCACAGGCCGGTCATGCTCGTGCGCCCCTGCTCATCGGTGACGATGCCGCCCATGTGATAGTGCGCGGCCGGGCTCACGGGAACCAACTCGTTGGACCAGTCGATGCCGTGAGCTTTCAGGCTCGCATCAATGGTGGGGAAGCGCTGGGCCAGGAACTCCGCGCGCGTCAGCCCCTCCGGGACGGGGATGGTCGAGCAATCCAGGTACGCGGCACCGTCGGCAGAACCGGTGCGAACCGCAAAGACCGCCCGGGCCACGACATCCCGAGGTGCGAGTTCCGCGCGAGGATCCACGTCCGTCATGAACCGATGACCGTGCCGATCGCGCAGCACCGCGCCCTCGCCGCGGACTGCCTCCGAGATCAGAAACGATCCCGGTGCGGCCAACGCGGTGGGGTGGAACTGGAAGAACTCCAGATCCCGAACCTCGGCGCCGGCGCGCAAAGCCAGGGCGATACCGTCACCGGTGGCCACCTCGGGGTTGGTCGTGTACGGA
>NZ_JAUNPE010000010.1 GCF_030536815.1 Kocuria sp. | reverse complement strand
TTGCGTCGCCTCACCAGATTTCGCACGTGAGACGACGAGGGCTCAGCCCATGACCAACTGAAATATGAAAGTGAGCGGTCCGGGCGGGCGTCATCTCCGGCCGTTGTCGCAAGTGGGTGCGAGGCACGCGGACAAGTTACACCCTCTGTGCCCTAAACTGAGCGACATGAGTAACATTCCCGCGGAACTCGCGTACACCTCAGAACATGAATGGGTCAAAGACCTCCAGGACGACAACACCTACCGGGTGGGCATCACGGATCACGCCCAAGACGAACTGGGTGAAGTGGTCTTCGTGGACCTGCCTCAGGTGGGGGATCAAGTTTCCGCCGGCTCCGTTGTGGGCGAGATCGAATCCACCAAGTCCGTCAGTGACCTCTTCGTTCCGATTTCCGGTGAAATCACCGAGGTCAACCCCGAGCTCGAGGACAACCCCGGCGCTGTGAACGCCTCCCCCTACGAGGACGGCTGGCTCTTCACAATCCGCGCCGATTCTCCGGAGGCGACCAAGGACCTCTTGGACGCTGACCAGTATCAGCAGCAGCTGGACTGACCCGCAGACTCCACACTCAGGAGAAAGATACCTATGTCAAAGCAGGACAGCTCCGTACCCAACTCGGGGCCGGAAACCACATCCATTCAGATTGTCGCGGATGTTCTCTCCACCGCCGCTCGGCACAAGATGTCCGAGAGTGAGCAAAATGCGGTCGCCGCATTACCCCCTGGTTCCGCGTTGCTTCTGGAAACCAACGGCGGACTCACGGGTTCACGTTTCCTGCTGGACCGTGACGAAGTCATTGCCGGCCGTCACCCCGCGTGCTCCATTTTCCTGGACGACGTCACGGTGTCCCGAAGGCACGCGGGCTTCCTTCGTCGGTCGAACTCCTACGAGCTGGTGGACCAGTCCTCGCTCAACGGCACCTACGTCAACGGTGACCGCGTGGACTCCAAGCACTTGGAAAATGGGGACGAAGTCCAGATCGGTAAGTTCCGGTTCACCTTTTACCATTCCGTTCAAAAGGACTCCTGACACTACTCATGCCTGAATCCGGACACTCGCAGACCTCGCTGGTGGGTATCGGGGTGCTTCTACGACAACTGCAGCCCGAGTTCCCCGGCCTGTCCGCCTCCAAGATCCGTTTCTTGGAGGACCAAGGGCTGGTGCGCCCGCATCGCACAGCCTCGGGGTACCGCAAGTACTCGGAAGAAGACATCGACAGGTTGGCCACGGTGTTGCGCCTTCAACAGGAGCGTTACCTTCCGTTGAAGGTCATTCGCGACCGTCTGGATCGTGGGGAAGACCCGGGAGCGGAGGCCGAACCGCAAGAGCCGCGCGAGAGTGAGCGAGCGACGTCGACGGCGCCCGGTCAAGAACCGCAGGATCCGCACCAGGCAATGGCCCATCCCGTCCGTCAATCCGGGCGGCGTTACACCCTGCGTGAGGTGGCCGCCCGCACCGGTGCCGAGACCACCCTGCTGCGGGATCTGATGAACAACGGCTGGCTCGTGGAACGCGCGGGGTACTTCGACGACTACGCGCTCACGGTCGCGGCCACGGCCAAGCGGCTGAGCGCCTACGGTATCGAACCGCGTCACCTACGGGCTCTGCGCGGTGCTTCGGAGCGCATGATCGGACTCGTGGAGGGAACCATTGCCCCGCTCATCAGCCGCCGAGACCCTGTGTCCCGCGAGAAAGCCCCACAGCGGGCCCGGGAAATCGCGTCTCTGTGTCTGACCATGACCACGGCCCTGCTGAACTCCCAACTCAAAGACACTCTCCGTCCCTTCGAACAGGAGCGCTAGGTGGCTTCCCCGGACGTACCCATGGAAGTGGCCGGAGTCCGCATGGACGTACCCACCGGGCAGCCGGTGGTGGTGCTGCGCGAAGTCAACGGCGCTCGACATCTGCCGATCTGGGTGGGCACCAACGAGGCGACCTCGATCGTCTTCGCCATGCAGGGCATCAAGCCGCCCCGCCCCCTCACGCATGATTTGCTGATCTCCGTGGTGGACGCACTGGGCCACAACATCTCTCGGGTGGTCATCCACACGGTGGAGGACACCGTGTTCCACGCCGCCATTGAGTTCGACCACGGAATCGTGGTGGATGCCAGGGCCTCGGATGCGCTCGCGGTGGCCGTGCGAACCAAATCCCGGATCGTGTGCGCCCAATCCGTGCTGGAAGATTCCGGTCTTGTGTTGAGCGCGGATGGTGAGCTGCGCGAGCAGCCGGCCCCGGACCAGGCGGAAGCCGACGTCCAGGTGCGTGAGTTCCGTGACTTTCTGGATCACGTGGACCCTGACGATTTCCAGACCTGACAGGGAGTTCGGCGGGTGAGCTGACGTCGCGACACGTTGCGACCCCGTACAAATGTCTTTGACCCGCCGCACCCCGAGGTCTACCGTCTAATCATTACCGAGAACTGTCTTCCGGTAACTCAGCCATGAACCACCCCAGCCGATCCCGAGGAGGATATGTGAGCCACGGAGACCTTCCGCTGGATGTAGCAGATCCGCTCCAGTCTTCTCTGGCGGGCGGCACACAGGGGATGCTGTTCGATGAGGATCTGGTCAGTTTCGACGAGACCGTCGGGTTCCGCGGACCCACGGCCTGCAAAGCTGCCGGCATCACCTACCGTCAACTCGACTATTGGGCGCGCACCAGTCTGGTCGAGCCCACGGTGCGCGGAGCCAAGGGCTCCGGTTCGCAACGCTTGTACTCCTTCCGCGACATCCTGGTTCTCAAGGTCGTGAAGCGACTATTGGACACGGGTGTCTCGCTGCAGCAGATTCGTTCCGCCGTGGGCGCCCTGCGGCTGCGTGGGATCGAGGATCTCACGCAGCTCACGTTGATGTCCGACGGCGCCAGCGTGTACGAATGCACGTCACCCCACGAGGTCATCGACCTGGTCCAGGGGGGACAGGGGGTCTTCGGCATTGCCGTGGGCCGGGTCTGGCGCGAAATAGAGGGCGCGTTGGCGTCCATGCCCGCGGAGCACACGGCGGTGGCCACCGCCGACGCCGCCGAGGATTTTCCCGAGGACGAGCTCTCCGCCCGTCGGGCGCGCCGTCGCAAGAAAAACGCCGGCTGACGCGTCCCGCTAACTCGACGCCGTCCCCAGCGAAACGGCCTCCGAGTCCGTCATGAGGCGGTGACTACCTCAGGAGCCCGGCGAGGATGGTGCTGAAGCGCTCGGCCAGAACCGCGGCTTGTTCCCCGGGCCATCTGTGCACGGGCCAAGCAGCACCTTGAACCTGTTGCATGACGGGAGCATCCGGGAGAATCGGGTGCACCACGAGGTCACCGAACAACTCATGAAGTTCATTGATGCGGTGCGCGTGTTCTGAGAAGTCTTGTCGAGCCCGGTTCACGATCACACCCGCGGCGGGTACGGCCCAGAGTTTGGAACCCTCGAACTGGGCCAGCGCGGTCATCGTCCGCTTGGTGCCGGCCACGGAGAAGAGCGAGGGCTCGGCAACGGAGAGCACCTTGTGGGAGGCCGCCCACGCCATGCGGGTCAGTGCGGTGAGGCTGGGCGGGCAGTCAATGAGTACCAGCTCGTACGTGTCAACCCCCTGAAGCACTGTTTCCAGACGCTTGAGATCCTTGACCTTGAAGCCGGAACGGTCCAAATGCGAGGACACCGCGGAACCCGGTGCCACGTCCAGGACGGGCCGGGGGGAGGATTCGGGAGTGATGGGGTGCGCGGTCCACGACGCGGCAACTGTGATCTTGGACACGGCGCCTTTCTTCGGTTTGCGCAGAATGGAACCGATGTCGCGGGAGCCGTGAGCGCGGACACCGAGAGCGGTGGAGGCATCGGCGTGGGGGTCGAGATCGATCACGAGAGTGGGGATGCCCGCAGCCAAGGCGGCCGAGGCCAGACCGAGAGTTACCGATGATTTACCCACGCCGCCCTTGAGGCTGCTGATGCTGACGATCTGCACTGTGTCCTCTCCCCGTTCAGTGTCCCGGCCACCGGGACACAACCCTGTCCATGCTAATGGCTGGACTGATAGCGATTTCGTCACGAAAGAACAGAATCCGGTACACAGTGTGGTCAGTCCACACGTATGATGTAGGTCTCACGTATGCTGAGACAGCTAGTTCGCTATCTAACGCAGCGCCCTTCGAGGCCCACTGGCCCGGGGGTGCGGAACGGCAGTACATGTTCTCCAAAATCCTGGTGGCCAACCGCGGCGAAATCGCTATCCGAGCATTTCGTGCCGCGTACGAACTCGGCGCGAAAACCGTGGCCGTGTTCCCGCACGAAGACCGTAATTCCATCCACCGTCAGAAATCTGACGAGGCGTACCCCATTGGCCAGGAAGGTCACCCGGTGCGCGCGTACCTGGACGTGGACGAGGTTGTTCGTGTCGCCAAAGAATCCGGCGCCGATGCCATTTACCCCGGCTACGGCTTCCTGTCCGAGAACCCCGAGCTTGCCCGCGCCGCCGATGCCGCGGGCATTAAGTTTGTCGGGCCCAAGGCAGAGATCCTGGAACTGGCGGGCAACAAGGTAGCGGCCCTGCGTGCCGCGAAGCGCGCGGGCATCCCCACATTGCAGTCAACCGAACCCTCCTCGGACAAGGACCAGCTGATCGAGGAGGCCGAGAAGATCGGCTACCCGCTGTTCGTGAAGGCCGTGGCCGGCGGCGGCGGGCGCGGTATGCGCCGGGTGGAGGCTTCCAAGGACCTGCCCGGTGCACTCGACGCCGCCATGCGGGAAGCGGACACCGCGTTCGGTGACCCCACCGTGTTCATCGAGCAGGCAGTACTGCGCCCACGGCACATCGAGGTGCAAATCCTCGCGGACAATGAGGGCAACGTGGTGCACCTGTTCGAGCGTGACTGCTCACTGCAGCGCCGTCACCAGAAGGTCATCGAGATCGCCCCGGCACCCAACCTGGACGATGACATCCGTCAGGCCCTGCACCGCGACGCCGTCAAGTTCGCCAAGGAACTCGGGTACGTCAACGCCGGCACCGTGGAATTCCTGGTGGACACCGCCGGCGAGCGCGCCGGTGAGCACGTGTTCATCGAAATGAACCCGCGCATCCAGGTGGAGCACACCGTGACCGAGGAAATCACGGACATCGATCTGGTTCAGGCGCAGCTGCGCATTGCCGCCGGTGAGACCCTCGAAGATCTCGGGATCAGCCAGGACACCCTGCGCGTGCGCGGCGCCGCTCTGCAGTGCCGCATCACCACCGAGGACCCCGCCAACGACTTCCGCCCGGATGTCGGCAAGGTCTCGGCCTACCGCTCCGCCGGCGGTGCGGGCGTCCGCCTGGACGGTGGCACGCTTTACGCCGGAGCCGAGATCTCCCCGCACTTCGACTCGATGCTGGTCAAGCTCACGTGCCGCGGAGGCGACTACACGACCGCGGTTCACCGAGCGCGCCGTTCCCTGGCGGAGTTCCGGATCCGCGGTATCGCCACCAATATCCAGTTCCTGCAGGCCGTCCTGGACGACCCGGACTTCATTGCCGGAGACGTGGCCACCGACTTCATCGAGAACCACCCGGAGCTGCTGCGCGGCAAGACCTCCGCGGACCGTGCGACCCGCGCCCTGACCTACCTGGCCGAGGTCACGGTCAACAAGCCCAACGGCGACCGCGTGGACGGTATCGACCCCCGTACCAAGCTGCCCCATTACCCGGGCGACAAGTCCGACGAGCCCTACCGCAGCCCCTTCGACGGCCCCTCGACCCACGAGCCGCCGGCCGGCTGGCGCCAGGTGCTCCGGGAGAAGGGCCCGGAAGGGTTCGCCCGGGAACTGCGCGCGTACGAACCTCTGGCGGTCACGTCCACCACCTTCCGTGACGCCCACCAGTCGCTGCTGGCCACCCGGGTGCGCACCCGTGATCTGCTCGCGGCGGCGCCGGCCTACGCGCACACCCTGCCGGGCCTGCTGTCGATCGAGGCCTGGGGCGGTGCGACCTACGACGTCGCTCTGCGCTTCCTGGGCGAGGACCCCTGGGACCGCTTGCGCCGCCTGCGCGAGGCGCTGCCGAACATCCCCATCCAGATGCTGTTGCGCGGTCGCAACACCGTGGGTTACACGCCGTACCCCACCGAGGTGACCAACGCGTTCGTCGCAGAGGCCGCAGAAACCGGCGTGGACATCTTCCGTATTTTTGATGCCCTCAACGATGTGGACCAGATGCGCCCGGCGATCGAGGCCGTTCGCGCCACCGGCACCGCCGTGGCCGAGGTGGCCCTGTGCTACACCGGTAACCTGCTGGATCCCCGGGAAGAGGTCTACACCCTCGAGTACTACCTGGATCTCGCTCAGAAGTGTGTGGATGCCGGCGCCCACGTCCTGGCCATCAAGGACATGGCCGGGCTGTTGCGTCCGGAAGCCGCCCGTAAATTGGTCACGGCGCTGCGCGAGCGTTTCGACCTCCCGCTGCACCTGCACACCCACGACACCGCCGGGGGCCAGTTGGCCACCCTCATGGCCGCCTCGGAAGCCGGCGTGGACGCCGTGGACGTTGCGTCCGCATCAATGGCGGGCACCACGTCGCAGGTCTCCGCGTCCGCGCTGGTCGCCGCGCTCGAGAACACCGAACGCGACACCAACCTGGGTCTGGATGCCGTGAGCGATCTGGAACCCTACTGGGAAGTGGTGCGCGGGATCTACAAGCCCTTCGAATCGGGGCTGAACAGCCCCACGGGTCGCGTGTACCGTCATGAGATCCCGGGCGGGCAGCTCTCGAACCTGCGCCAGCAAGCCATTGCGCTGGGCCTGGGCGAGAAGTTCGAGGCCATCGAGGACATGTACTTCGCCGCGGACAAGATGCTCGGCCACCTGGTCAAGGTGACCCCGTCCTCCAAGGTGGTGGGTGACCTCGCGCTGCAGCTGGTCGGTATGGATGTGGACCCGACGGAGTTCGAGGAGAACCCCAACACGTTCGACATCCCGGACTCCGTGATCAACTTCCTGGCCGGTGAGCTCGGTACCCCGCCGGCGGGGTGGCCCGAGCCGTTCCGTTCCAAGGCTCTCGAGGGTCGCAACGTGACCCTCGGGGACAAGGAACTCAGCGATGAGGATCAGGAGGGGCTCAACCAGCCCGGCGAGACGCGCCGTGCCACGCTGAACCGTTTGCTGTTCGCCGGGCCCACCAAGGAGTTCGAGGCATCACAGACCAAGTACGGTGACCTGTCCGTGCTGCACACCCGTGACTTCCTCTACGGTCTGCGCCAGGACTTCGAACACGTGATCTCCCTGGGCAAGGGCGTGCGACTGCTGGTGACCCTGCAGGCCATTTCCGAACCGGATGACAAGGGCATGCGCACCGTGATGGTCACCCTGAACGGACAACTGCGTTTGTTGGAGATCCGGGACAACTCCGTGAAGACGGATTCCGTGGAGCTGGAGAAGGCCGATTCCGCCAACCCGGGTCACGTGGCGGCGCCGTTTGCCGGTGCCGTCACGGTCACGGTGGCCGAAGGCGACACCGTGGAGCCCGGTCAGGCCGTGGCCACGATCGAGGCCATGAAAATGGAGGCCTCCATCACCACGCCCACCGGCGGGACGGTCTCGCGGATCGCCCTGCGGGACGTTTCGCAGGTCAGCGGCGGTGATCTGGTGTTGGTGATCGAGACCGATTGATCGCCGATTTGCCAAGCTCCCTAGGATGGGATCCATGCGCGAATTCGATCTCATCATTGTGGGCTCCGGCTCCGGCAACTCCATCCTCACGGAGGAGTATCAGGACCTGAACGTGGCCATCGTGGAACCGGGTACTTTCGGTGGAACGTGCCTCAACGTGGGGTGCATCCCCACCAAGATGTACGTGTACCCGGCCACGGTGGCCCGCGAAGCCGAGGACGCGTCCCGCCTCGGGGTCAGGGCGAGCGTGGACTCGGTGGACTGGCAGGCCATGCGGGATCGGATCTTCACCAGAATTGACGCCATAGCCAATGGGGGTCTGACCTACCGCCAATCCCTGGAGAACGTGAGCGTGATCCAGGAGTACGTCCACTTCGTGGAGCCCAAGGTTCTGGAGACCGAGTCGGGGGAGCGAATTACCGCTCCAAATATCGTACTGGCCAACGGCTCACGCGTTCAGCTTCCGGAGATACCCGGCATCGACCTTCCCGGGGTGCACACCTCGGACACCGTGATGCGCCTGGACGAGCTGCCCGAATCAATCATTGTGGTGGGTGGCGGTTACATAGCCGCCGAGTTCTGTCACGTGTTCAACGGTCTGGGGTCCAAGGTCACCCAGCTCAACCGTTCCGAGCGGCTGCTGCGTCATCACGATGACACCATCGCCGAGCGCTTCAAGCGCGAAGCGGCCCTGCAATGGGACCTGCAAGTGAACCGCTCGATCACCGGGATCGAGCAAGCGGCGGACGGGAAACTCACGGTGAGCGCCGCGGCGTCGGACGAATCCCAGCAGAGCTGGGAGGGGACGGCGGACGTGGTCCTGATGGCCACCGGGCGCGTGCCCAACGCGGACACCCTCAATCCCGAGGCGGCACACCTGGATGTGTCCGATTCCGGTCTGCTGGCCGTGGACGACTACCAGCGGGTGCTCAGCAATGGCCAGCCCGTCGAGGGACTCTGGGCCCTGGGAGACGTGTGCTCGCCGTACCAGCTCAAACACGTGGCCAATGCGGAAGCCCGCACGGTCGCACACAACGTGGTGCACCCGGAATCGCTGCGCGTCACTGACCACCGCTACGTGCCCTCGGCCGTGTTCACGGACCCACAGATCGCGACCGTGGGCATGACGGAACAGCAGGCACGCATCTGGGCCGGGGAGAACAATACGGAAATCACCGTGAAGGAACAGAGATTCGGTGATGTCGCCTACGGCTGGGCCATGGAGGATTCGGTGGGGATCTGCAAGCTCATTGCGGACAAGAGCACCGGATTGCTGCTGGGCGCGCACTTGATCGGTAAGGATTCATCCAACCTGATTCAGCCGCTGATCCAGGCCATGTCCTTCGGGCAGACCGCTCAGCAAATGGCTCGCGGTCAGTACTGGATCCACCCGGCACTGGCCGAAGTGATCGAGAACGCGCTGCTCGGACTGGATCTCCCCGAACAGGACTGAGATGCACACGCGGAACTGAACACCGCGCCGAGATGGGGCACCAACACTCAGGACCCCAACGCACAGCGGGAGGCCCGGCCGATCACTGATCGGCCGGGCCTCCGGCTACATCCCGAGATGGGTGCGCCCTCACCTACTTGGCGTAGAGAGCATCGATCTGCTGGGCGTAATCCTCGATGACCTTGGCGCGCTTGAGCTTCATGGACGGCGTCAGGTAACCGTCCTCAATCGTGAAATCGTGGTCCAGGATCTCGAACTTGCGGATGCTTTCCGCGCGGGAGACCTTGGCGTTGGCGTGGTCCACGATTTTCTGGACGTGCTCAATGACCGCCGGCTCCTTGGCGGCCTGCGCCGGTGTCAGTGACGAGTCCAGACCCAGGGTCGGCAGGACCCTGGGCAGGGTGTCCGGATCCAGGGTGATGAGCGCGGAGATGAAGGATCGGTTGTCACCGAGCACAATGATCTGCCCCACGGTGGCCGAGGCCCTGATCGGGTCTTCCAGCAGGTTGGGCACCACGTTCTTACCCGCGGCGGTCACAATGATTTCCTTCTTGCGTCCGGTCACGGTCAGCAGTCCCTCGTCATCGAGGACGCCCAGATCGCCGGTCGCAAACCAGCCGTCGTGGAAGCTTTCCGCGGTCTTGTCCGGCATGCCGTGGTAAGCGCGGAACACGTTGTTGCCGCGCACCAAAATCTCCCCGTCTTGGGCAATCGCGATCTCGTGGCCCGGGATCGGGTGGCCCACGGTGCCCAAACGGTTGATGCTGGGGAAATTCGCGGAGATGGGTGCGGTCGTTTCGGTGAGGCCGTAACCCTCCACCACGTAGACGCCTATCCCGTTGAAGAAGTGACCCAGACGCGAGCCCAGGGCGGCACCGCCGGACACGGCGTAGCGAACCGCACCTCCCATGGCGTTGCGCAGCGTGGAGTACACGAGCTTGTCGTAGAGCCGATGCTGGGCCTCGAGCAGCGGGGAAACCTTGCCCGCCTGCGAGGCCTTGGACCACTCGACGGCCACGGAGACGGCCCGGGCGAAAATGAGCTTCTTCACGGGGGAGGCCGCCGAGGCCTTCAGGCGCGCGCCCACGAAGATCTTCTCGAACACGCGAGGTACGGCCAGGATGAACGTGGGGTTGAACCGCCCCAGGTCCTCCATGAGCCCGGAGACGTCCGGGGTGTGGGCCAGGGTGACGCCGGCGTCCAGCGCGATGACTTCCACGAACCGTGCAAACACGTGGGCCAGCGGCAGGAACAACAGCGTGCGGGCACCCGGATAAATGACTTCCGAGGCCACGGGAATGGTGTTGGCCGCGCATCCGACAAAGTTTCGGTGAGTCAGTTCGCAGCCCTTGGGCGGGCCGGTGGTCCCCGAGGTGTAGATCAGGGTGGCGGTGTCGTCCAGGGAGATTCCGCCGTGTGGGTTGTCGAAATCCGTCCGGTCGGCACCTTCGGCAATGAAGGTCTCCAGTGATGACTTCTGATCCGCCGTGTCGAAAACACACATGCGGGACACGGCATCGAACGGGGTGATAGCGGCGGCCAGCTCAACGCGTTCGGCCAACTCATCGGTTTCCACGAAAATCGCCCGCGCCTTGGAATCGGACAGGATCCAGGCGATCTGGTCCGGGGAAGACGTGTCGTACACGGGTACGGGCACGGCGCCGACCCACCACAGGGCGAAGTCCACCAGCGACCACTCGTAGCGGGTGCGGCTCAGGATGCCCACGCGGTCGCCGGGTTGAATGCCCCGAGCGGCCAAGCCACGGGCCACGGCAATGACCTCGTCGCGGAACTCTCGCGCCGTGACATCGCGCTCCTTGCCTTCGGCCAGGATCGTGTACAGGACAAGGTCCGGGTTTTCGCGTGCTTGGCGGGCCAGGATCTCGGCCACGCTGTTGTGCGGAAGCGGGTCAACGGCGGGGGGTACGCTCACGCGTCTCATGGGTCACCCTTCTGTGCAAGGACTTTCAGCCAGCCTACTGTGTGATGCGGATCATGCCGCGGCATGTATGGACGTGTCCACCGTCAGCTCGGAAAAACTCGTTCAGACCACGGCGCCGTCGTCATCCCGGGGATCCTCGGGAAGAGCGCGAAACACCAGGTACAGACCACCGATCAAGCCGGCGACACCGGCGGCCCACACCACCGCGGGCAGCGAACCGGGCAGCACCGCCAGGCCCACCATGATGACGAGCACCGCAAGAATCACTGTAACGGCTCGGATCATCGTGGCACTCACACCGCGGGTGATCTCTCCAGGATCGGGGTTGTACGACTCGTCCTCCTCGGACTCGAAGAGCTCGAGGGGTACCTCCGCGGCGGGTTGCTCCCGGGGTTCCCACGGAATCTCATCGGCCCAGGGCTCGGCCCCCTCATCATCGCGGGGCACGTTGTCCCAGTCGTTGCCGTCAATGATGCGGCGGAAATCGTCGTCGGGCCGGGAGTCCTCGGGGTCGCGTGCGCTCATGCCGACGCCGCCACCTCACCGGCGGAGTGCGTCAGACCAAGGCCGCGCATGAGGTTCTGTACCGCCTGACGGGAGGCCGTTTCCACGATGCCCTGGTCGTAGTCCATGGTGGCCACGTGAAAACTGTTGGGCAGGGCAATCACTTCCACCGGCCCCGCGCTGCGCTCGCGGATGAGGTCCACGGACGCACCCGCCACCACGTGGTCCTCCGCCGAGCGGAAGACGAGGGCCGGAGCGCTCACCGCGGGAAGCGTCTTGATCGCCTGTCGAATCAGGAGGTTGAGCTGGGCCACCGCGGCCAGCGGAGTGCGGTCATAGGTGACCTCACCCTCGGAGGGTCGCTTGATGTCGCTGCCGATTCCGGGGACCGAGGTCACTACGTGGCGGGCAATATGGCTGTACGCGGCGGCACGGTTGGTCAACGCCAGAGCGGGATTGACCAGGAGCAGTCCCGCCACCCGGTACCGGGCGGCCAGCTGAACCGCCAAGGCGCCACCCATGGACAAACCACACACCACCACGTGGTCGTGCCGGGAACGCAACCGCCAGTACTCCTCGTCCACGGCGTCGCGCCACGCGTGCCAGTTCTCCTTGGCCAAGTCCTCCCACGAGGTGCCGTGACCCGGCAGGAGCGGAACGGACACGGACGGGTGGTGGCCGGCGGCGTCGTCGGCGTGGTGGATGGCGCGCGCCCACTCGATGACCGAGGCGGTCGTGGACGTGAACCCGTGCAGCACCAGCACCCCCACGGACGCGGAACCGGGGAAGAACTGATGGCCGTGTGTGGCGGGATCGAAGCTCATGGCGCCATTGTGCCAGCCCGGGCACAAGGCATGAGAGAATCCAGCGGTGAAGTCGCTACGCGCACTGCTGATCCGCGCGTACCAGACCCGTTCGACGCCGCGGTCACGTGGTTCAACAAAAGCTTTCCGGAAGGATCCGAGTCATGGTGTACATGTTCCTCAAGCGCTACGTGGTGGGCCCCGTGGTGAACACGGTTTACCGACCCAAGGCGATCGGATTGGAGAACGTCCCCTCCCAGGGTGCGGCCATCCTGGCGAGTAACCACCTGTCCATCTCGGATTCCGTGTTCATGCCGGTGGCGGTGCCCCGCCAGGTCTATTTCCTGGCCAAGTCCGAGTACTTCACCGGCCCCGGGGTCAAGGGCAAGGTCGTGGGGGCCTTCTTCCGCGCCATCAACCAGATCCCCATGGACCGCAATGGGGGCAAGGCCAGCGCCAAGGCCCTGAGCGCCGGCGGTCAGGCCCTGCAGGACGGGAAGCTGCTGGGAATTTATCCGGAGGGCACGCGCTCGCCGGACGGTCGCCTGTACCGCGGCAAGATCGGTGTGGCTCGTCTGGCGCTGGAAACCGGCGCGCCCGTGGTGCCGATCGCGATGGTCGGTACGGACAAGATCCAGCCGCTGGGGTCCAAGTTCCCGGACCCCCGAAAGGCCAAGGTCACCACGATTTTCGGCAAGCCGCTGGACTTCTCCCACCTCAAGGGCCGGCACGGGGATCACGCCCTCATGCGTGAAGTCACCGACCAGATCATGGTGGCCATCCAGGAACTGTCCGGCCAGGAGACCGCGGACGTGTACGCCGCCAACCACAAGAAAGAACTGGCGGAGCATAAACGTGAACAGTTCAAGACCCAGGTCAAGGACGCCGCCGAATCCGCCCGTGAAAAGGGCCGCTCGATGTCCGCCACCGTGTCCCAGCAGGCGGAGCAACTGGGTTCCAAACTGCCCGGCCGTTCACATGATGGAAACGATGACCACCCCTCGGACCGGAACGCCTAGACTGGGACAATGACCTCTGTAACCCAGTCTGAACAATCACGCTCCAGGACTACCCCCTCACCCAGTGCCGCCAACTATCCCGGCCTGGACGAGTGGCGTCAGCGGACCATTGGTCAGCACCCGCAGTGGTCCGAGCACCCGGATTTCGCCTCCGCCATTGAGGAGCTCAACACTGTTCCGCCGCTGGTCTTTGCCGGTGAGGTGGACCTGCTGCGGGAGCGCCTGGCATCCGTGGCCGCGGGCGAGGCATTTTTCCTGCAGGGTGGCGACTGCGCCGAGACGTTCGGCGGTGCCACCGCGGACAAGATCTCCGGCCGCGTTCAGACCCTGCTGCAAATGGCCGTGGTCCTGACCTACGGCGCCTCACTGCCCGTGGTGAAGATGGGCCGCATGGCGGGTCAGTTCTCCAAACCCCGCTCCTCCAACCTGGAGACCCGCGGTGATCAGACCCTGCCGTCCTTCCGCGGTGAGATGGTCAACGGTTTTGATTTCAACGAGTCCTCCCGCGTTCACGACCCCAACCGCATGCTGCGCGGCTACCACACCTCCGCCTCCACGCTGAACCTCATTCGTGCCTTCACCACCGGCGGTTTCGCGGACCTGCGCCGCGTGCACGCCTGGAACATGGGCTTCGCGGCCAACCCCGCCTACGCCCGCTACGAATCCATGGCCCGCGAAATCGATCACGCGGTCAAGTTCATGGCGGCCTGCGGCGCCGACTTCGACGCGCTCAAGACCACCGAGTTCTTCGCCGGTCACGAGGCGTTGTTGCTCGACTACGAGCGCGCGTTGACCCGTATCGATTCCCGCACGCACCTGCCGTACGGCACATCCGGGCATTTCCTGTGGATCGGGGAGCGCACCCGCGAGCTCGACGGCGCCCACGTGGACCTGCTCTCGCGGCTGCGCAACCCCATTGGTGTGAAGCTCGGCCCGTCCACCACGGGTGAGGATGCCTTGCGTTTGATCGACGCCCTGGACCCGAAGCGCGAACCGGGTCGACTCACGTTCATCATCCGCATGGGCGCCAAGAACATCCGCGAGAAACTCCCGGCCATCATTCAGGCGGTCGAGGGTTCCGGCGCCAAGCCCGTGTGGGTCACCGACCCCATGCACGGCAACACCGTGTCCCTTCCGTCCGGGTACAAGACCCGCAACTTCGACGACGTGGTGGACGAGGTCCGCGGCTTCTTCGAGGTGCACCAGTCCCTGGGTACGTTCCCGGGTGGCATCCACGTGGAGATGACCGGCGACGACGTCGCCGAGTGCCTGGGTGGTTCGGACCCGGTCAATGAGTCCTCCTTCGCGGAGCGCTACGAAACATTGTGCGACCCGCGACTGAACCACATGCAGTCGCTGGAAATCGCGTTCCTCGTGGCGGAGTACCTCTCCGCGCAACGCTGAGCCCGTTCAACCACCATCGCGGCACCGCCGGATGATTTCCGCCAAGGATGTCATTCGCCGGTGCCGCGGCGCGTTGGTGATCGAATCGTCCTCAGAACACCGTGAGGATCACGGTGTCGCCGTCCTCGCGCTGGTGAATCACGCGGTCCAGAGTGGATCCCACGGGGCGGTTCACCTCCACGGTGAATCCCAGTTCCTCCAATGACTCCCGTGCGGAATCCACGGTCTGACCGACCACGTTGGGAACCTCCTCCGTGGGGCTGGCCGTGGCGACGGTAAGGCCCACGGCCGAGCCCTCTTCGGCCTTGGACCCCGAGGCCGGTTGCTGCTCCACCACGGTGCCCTCGGGTTCCTCCGAGAACCGCTCCTGTACGGCGCCCACGGAGAAACCCGCCTGGCTGATTGCGTTGCGGGCCTCGTCCAGGGACATGCCCTCGAACAACGGCACGTCCAACTGGGCCGGACCTTCCGAAACCACCAACACCACCTGTTCGATCCCGCGCACCTGGGAGGATGCCCCGGGATCCGTGGCAATCACGGACCCGGCAGGGATCTGGGCGTTGGTCGCCGTGTGCACGCCCACGTTGCTGATCCCGGCCGCGTCCAGGGTGCGTTCCGCAGTGGCCACGGGCACACCCGACACATCGGGCACGGTGGCGGCGGCGGTCCCCGGCCCGGAGGCCAGCCACCAGCCCAAGAACCCGGCCAGGGCCAGAGACAGGACGAACAGCACGGCGCCGATGGCCAGGTGCAGCGGTTCGGGTTGTGGGTTGAGCATGACGCGGGGTTGTTCCGGCGTGCGATGCGCGGTGGAGCCTGCCGCCGTGATGGCCACGGTCCGGGTTGCATCCAGGTCTTCCCGGGGCAAAATGCCGGCGGCCGGAACAGTCCGATACGCCGGAGCGGACCGCGGCAATGACTGGGTCTCATCCGACGGGGGAATCAGGTCGGTCGGCTGATCCAGCGAGGCCGAATCAATCACGGGTGGCAACGACCGTTGAATTGCGAGGGCAAGGTCCAGGAGGGCGGCGGCGTCGGCGGGGCGGGCCCTTGGATCGCGCGCGGTGCAGCGCAGCACGAACTCGTCCAGGCTGCCAGGGATCCCGTGGGACGTGCGACTCGGTGCGGGGACGTCGCGACTGACGTGGGAGGTGGCCACCTGCAGTGCGGTGCCGGTGTAAGGCCGGGAGCCGGTGAGCATTTCGTAGGTCATGATGCCCACGGCGTACACGTCGCACCGCTGATCCACGGGTTCGTGGCCCACGAGTTCGGGGGCGGCGTACGCGACCGTGCCCAGGATGGTGCTGCTCGTGGAGGTGTGCTCGTCCACCGCGCGCATCAAACCGAAGTCCGCCACCTTGACGTCCCCGCCGGTGGTCAACAGCACGTTCTCCGGTTTGATGTCTCGGTGGACCATGCCGGAGCGATGCGCCTGGGCCAGGCCGCGCAGCACGGGGATCAACAGTTCCAGGGCGCGGCGCGCGGTCATGGGGGATTCGCGGGCAATCACCTGGCGCAGAGTGGGTCCGTCCACGTACTCGAGGACCAGGTACACCACGCCGTCCTCCGTGTGACCCTGATCCAGTACGGCGACCACGTTGGGGTGGTGCAAGCGTGCGGCGGCCTTGGCCTCACGCTGGGCGCGTTCCACGAATTTGGGGTCGTGCGCGTAGTGGCCGTGGATGATTTTCAGCGCCACGGGACGGTCGAGGCGCTCATCCAACCCCACGTAGACGGAGGCCGTTCCGCCCGTGGCCAATCGCCGCTGGATCCGGTAACGCCGGTCCAGCAGCGTGCCGCTCAGGCGGTCCTGCTGAGAATGATCAGGCAAATCGTTTTTCCTGAGCGGAAACCGCCCGTACGTAGTCCTTGGTGTCCGAGAACAAACCATAGGTCTTCACACCGTGCAGACCCTGGTAATACGCGGCGATACCCATCTCCTTGGACGGCGTCTTGTCCTGGAGTTCCTTGATGATGGCCACACCGGCGGTGACATTGTCGCGCGCGTCCAACAGGTCCAGATCGCGACCCACCAGCTGGGACGCCCACTCTCCCGCGGACGGGATGACCTGCATGGTTCCCACGGCATCCGCGGGGGAGACCACGCCCTGCTGGAAACCGGATTCCTGAGCGGCATGAGCCAGCGCCAACGTGGGTTCCACGCCCATTGACTCAGCGGTCTCTCGGACCAGGGATTGCAGGGCTTCCTGGGACGGCAGCTCCCGCTTCTGCAACTCGGCGTGGTGCTCGTTCGCCGAATTCACCACGTGCTGGGGATAGGTTCTCCCGGCGAACGTGTCGTCCACGGCGGCTTTGGGTGCCGCCTTCGCAGCCTCCGGCGCCTTGGGCTCGGGTGCGGGTTCGGTCGCCGACGCCGCGGCGGGCGCCTGAGCGGCGTCGGCGGCCTGGGGCGTGGCCTGCGAGCCGGGGATGGTGAGCGTGCGCCCCGGCCGCAGCAACGAGGAGGCGTCGAGGTCGTTCGCTCGCTGCAGTTCGACCACGCTGACCCCGTGCTGGTCGGCGAGGTCCCACACGGTGTCCCCGGGGGCAACGGTGTGCTGCGCGCTCGGAGGCCGGGGCTCCGACGGCTCGGCGGGCTCGGCCTCGGTATGTTCTTTGGGCCGACCGGGGATCGTGAGGCGATCCCCGGGGCGGACCATGGCGTGAGCCGGGATGTTGTTGGCGTTCATCATGTCGGTCACCGTCACGCCGTGTTTGGTGGCCAGGGACCACACGGAATCACCGGGGGCCACGGTGATCTCGCCCCGCGTGTGAGCATGCTGGGAGGCCGCATTGTTCTGAGGTGTCACCGGCGAGTGCGCGTGGGCCGCGCCCAGGGAACCGAGGGCGGAGAGAGCCGCCAGCGCGGTGACAGCGGAGCCCTTGGTGGCCCTGCGCGCCCACGCGGACCGGGCGGACGGGCGATGTTCTGGTGGCTCAACCGGCATGTTCGTGCTTCCTGCCTAAGTACGAGGGTGAGGGGGAAGGCCACCGACTCGCGGGAGCCGTGACAGCGTCTCCAGAGTACCTGACCTGGCCGGACGAGTTGAAGACATGAACCTGACCGCCAACCGTGGCAAAGTATTGTCCGTGAATCATTCATCCGAGATCAGCGCCGAAACCTTTGCCGAACTTGACTCCTTGGTGGGGGAGTGGACGTATCTGCCCGATATCGCCCAGGCCCTGGACATCCAGATCACCAAGGTGCACCGCATGATGGACCAGGGAGAGTTCCTGGAGGTCCGCCGCCCCTCCGACGGCGTCCGCGTGGTTCCGGCGGAGTTCATGGCGGACGGCCAGCCGCTGAACGCTCTCAAGGGCACCATTTCGGTGCTGCGCGACGCCCGCTACACGGACGAGGAGGCCATTCGCTGGCTCTTCACCGACGACGAGTCCCTTCCGGGCCGTCCCGTGGACGCGCTGCGTGAGGGTCGCAAGACCGAGGTCCGACGCCGGGCGCAAGCCCTGGGCTGGTAGCCCTACCGGCTGCGCCGCACCGCGGCGTCCGCGAGCGCGCGCAGTCCGGCGCGGGCCACCTCATTCGTGGGGAGCGTTGCCAGCTGCTGTTCGGCCGTGGCCACGAGTTCACCGATCAGAACTTCGGTGTGTCCTAGCGCCCCGCTGTCGGTCATGAGTGTGCGGGCTCGTTCTACGTCGTCTTCGCTGAGATCGGCGCGGCCCAGGGCAGAATCCAACCACTCGATCTCTGCCCGGGAGGCGCCCCTGGCGCACAGGGCGACCAGTGCGGTGCGCTTACCCTCCCTGATGTCGTCACCGGCGGGTTTGCCGGTGGTTTCCGGATCACCGAAAACCCCCAGGACGTCGTCGCGCAACTGGAATGCTTCTCCCACGGGCAGCGCGAAGGACGAGCAGTGAGCCACGAACCGCTCGTCCGCTCCCGCCAGTGCGGCGCCGATTCGTACCGGGTGTTCGACCGAGTACTTGGCCGACTTGTAGCGCAGCACGGCCAGGGCACGAGCCAGCTGCTCCTCCGGATCGTCCGGCGCGGGGGCGACCTCGGCGTGGACGTCCAAATATTGACCCACCATGACCTCGGTGCGCATGGTGTCGAAAATGGCTCGTGCCGAGCGCTCGTCGTCGCGGGGTAATTGCGCGCAGGCCTGAGCGAACAGTTGCTCGGAGAACGACAAACTCAAGTCCCCGGTCAGCACCGCGGCACCGACACCGAAGTGCGCGGCGTCATCACGCCAGCCCTGTTGTGTGTGTACCCGCTCGAACTCCCGGTGCACACTGGGCTGTCCGCGGCGGGTGTCGGAGCGATCCAGGATGTCGTCGTGGATGAGTGCCGCGGATTGAAACAACTCCAACGCGGCGGCCGCGTGCACAATGGCCGGCGCCAGGGACCCGCCGCCGGCTGCGCGCCATCCCCAGTAACACAGCCGAGCGCGCAATCGTTTGCCACCGGAGGTGAGCCGTTCAATGGAGTCCACCAGCCGCGGGGCGTCCGGGGAAATCTGGGTGACCCGCTGGCGCTCCACCGCGAAGAACTCCGCCAGCTGATCGGTGAGCGCCCGAGAGAACTGTGCGTCCTCGGCACCTGCTGCGGCTGCGGATTCTGGCGTCTCGGTCATACGGCGGGCACCTCGTGTGCTGGTGGTCTGGTGATGGCTGCCCCCGCCACGGGCGTGGAGCACCACTCCAGCCTAGCGGGGCACCCCAGGGTCCTTGCGTGTCTGAGGCGCTGCATAGGCTGGTGGCATCGCGGCGGACGAAACCGCGGTTCACCGCAGCCATGACCACGGGGAGGGCAGAGCCAATGGGTGAGTCGAGACTGTCCACGGAGCCCGCGCAAGGCCCGTCCCCGGAGCAACTGGACCGGTACCGCCGCTGCGCCATCCTGCACGTGGACATGGACATGTTCTACGTGGGTGTCGAACTACTGCGGACACCCCAGCACCGGGGCAAGCCGGTGATCGTGGCGGGTCTGGGCCCCCGATCCGTGGTGCTGTCCGCCTCGTACGAGGCGCGGAAATTCGGCGTGAATTCAGCCATGCCTCTCGTCCAGGCCCGTGCGGCGTGTCCACACGCCGTGATCCTGGAGCCCCACCGGGAGGATTACACGCAGTACTCAGGGCTGGTCATGGCCATGTTCCGTGAAATCACCGACCGCGTTGAGCAGCTCAGCGTGGACGAGGCCTTCTTGGACGTCTCCGGGGCAATCCGTCGGCTCGGGCCGCCGGCCGTTATCGCCAGGCGGATTCGTGCGGAGATCGAACACCGCACGGGACTCACCGCCTCAGTGGGTGTGGCAGAGAACAAAACGGTTGCCAAAATCGCATCCGCCCACTGCAAGCCGGACGGCCTGCTGATCGTGGAACCGCAGCACACCCTGGCATTCCTGGCGCAGCTGTCCGTAACCGCACTATGGGGAGTGGGCAAGCGAACGGCCGCCGTTCTGCAGGGTGCCGGGCTGAGCACGGTGGGGGATATCGCAGCCACCCCCGTCACTCGTCTCCGATCACTCGTGGGTGACGCCGCAGGCCACCATCTGCATCAACTCGCCAACGGTCACGACCCCCGCGCGGTGACGCCCGTGCGTGCAGAAAAGAGCCTGGGAGCGGAACGCACTTTCGACCGCGACATATCGGACACCGCTCAGCTCAAACAAGTGCTCCTGGGGCTGTCCCACGACACTGCGGCTCGGTTACGCAGACACGGGCTCCGCGCGGAACGCGTGGGGCTGAAACTGCGGTACGCGGACTTCTCCACCGTGTCGCGCTCGCGGACCCTGAGTCATCCCATCACGTCAGCCCATGATTTGTACGCGGAATCCACAGCCCTGCTGGACCATGTGGGGCCACGGAAACAATCCGTCAGGTTGCTGGGAGTTCGCGCTGAAAAATTGGCGGCCTCCGGTGACGCGTTGCAGCTCAGCCTGGACGGTCGCGAGGAGGAATGGGGGGCAGCCGAGCAGGCCATGGACCGAGTTCATCACAGGTTCGGCCCGGGAGTGCTTCGCCCGGCCAAACTCCTGGGCCCTGCCGTGCCAAACCAGGCCGCAAAGGATATCCTTGATGACACGTGATGATTTTCCGGGTTTCGCGGTCAACTTCACTTCAACACTCAGGAGGAAACGTGCCCCTTTCCGAGCACGAACAGCAGCTTCTGGCGCAGCTTGAGAAGCAACTGCACCAAGAAGATCCGCGTTTTGCGTCCACCATGCAGCCTGAGCCCACGCGTGGGCGCGGGTCCAAGCGCAACGTGGTGCTGGGCGTGGTGATTGCCGTGGTCGGTCTGGGTGTCGTTCTGGCGGGTGTGGCCGCCAACTTGATCATTCTGGGTGTACTGGGCTTCATCGTCATGGGAGTGGGCGTGTACGTGGCATTCATTCCGGCCGGGGGAGACCTTGCAGACGCCAAACCCTCCGGTACCAAGCGCGGCGGTAGCACCAAGTCCTCGTCCGGCTTCCTGCAGAACCTCGAGCAGAAGTGGGATCAGCGCAATCAGGGTGGCGGAAACTAACCCCCGCCCCACGCCCCCCACTTTCCTCCTCGTACCCCCTCTTTCCACTCCTCGGTCCGCGACCGGGGAGTATTTCTTTGCCCGAAAACTGGCGGGGACACGCCAGAACCCTTGACGGGCCGGGGCCGGGGAGGCGCTGCGTTGACGGTGGAGGCAAGTGGAGTAAAGTGGAGCGCGATAGAGGAACGAGGGTGCGGCTGGACCCCTGACTCAAGGCGGTGGAGATGTTTCTCGGAACATATTCGCCACGCCTCGACGAGAAGGCCCGGTTGATCCTTCCGGCCAAGTTTCGGGCCGAACTGGCGGACGGACTCGTACTGACCCGCGGGCAGGAACGCTGCCTGTACGTGTTCAGCATGGAGGAGTTCGCCCGGGTGCACGAACACATGCGAGCGGCACCGTTATCGTCCAAGCAGGCACGGGACTACATCCGCGTTTTTCTGTCCGGCGCTTCGGATGAGGTACCGGACAAGCAAGGTCGCGTGACCATTCCCGCGGCACTGCGCACGTACGCCGGGCTCGGAAAAGAACTCGCCGTGATCGGCGCAGGGAGCCGCGCGGAGATCTGGGATGCGCAGGCGTGGCAGCAGTACCTGGATGAGAAGGAGGCAGCGTTCTCGGACACCGAAGAAGAGGTGATCCCGGGGTTGTTCTGATTTTCACCGCAGCGCACGCGCACCGGATATGAGATCTCCAGCCGCCCACGTCACCGTCCTGACTCGACTTCCCCCGAGTCAGGCCGGATTCGAGTGGCGAGTGGCGGAGGGGGATCTGGTAACCGGATCGCGGAAGACCACACATCGTCAATCACGCGGGTGACAGCGGCCAGGGCTGAACCCGGAGCAGATCAGGAGCCCGAATGCAGGACACACCAGCTGAGCAGCGCCACGTACCGGTGCTGCTCGATCGCTGTCTGGACCTCCTCGCTCCCGGTTTCGACGTTGATTCACCCGTCGCCCTGGACGCCACCTTGGGGATGGGTGGCCACACAGAAGCCATGCTCGAACGTTTCCCCCACCTCACCGTGGTGGGGATCGACCGAGATCCACAAGCCCTGGAACTCGCGGGACAGCGCTTGGCGCGCTTCGGGGATCGCTTCCTGAGCATCCACACCACCTACGACAACATTGCGGACGCCGCTGCGGTCGCGGGAGTCGAGATGGTGGACGGTGTCCTGTTCGACCTGGGTGTTTCCTCTTTGCAATTGGACGAACGTGAACGGGGTTTCGCGTATTCATTCGACGCGCCACTGGACATGCGCATGAACTCTCAGGCGGACTTCACGGCGGAAACCGTGGTCAACGAGTACGACGAGGACCAGTTGCGCGACATCTTGCGCAATTGGGGTGAGGAGCGCTTTGCCCCGCGGATCGCGCGAGCCATTGTGGCGGCGCGTGCGGTGAAGCCGCTCAAGACCACTGGCGAGCTCGTGACCGTGGTGAAAAGCGTGGTCCCCCTGAGTGTCCAGCACAAAAAGGGGCACCCGGCAAAGCAGACGTTCCAAGCCCTGCGCATTGAAGTTAATGAAGAACTTGATGTTCTGGCTCGTGCCATTCCCGCCGCATTGGAAACTCTGCGGGTCGGCGGGCGTGTCGTCGCCATGAGTTACCACTCACTTGAGGACAAAATTGTAAAGCAAGAATTTGCGCGCGGAGCGCGGTCCACGGCACCCAAGGGATTCCCCGTCGAGCTGCCGGAGCACCAGCCCACGCTCAAGGTTCTGACCCGAGGGGCCGAGAGGCCCACCGAGGAGGAAACCGCAACCAACCCCCGAGCTGCCTCTGCTCGGTTGCGGGCCGTCGAGAAAATACGCACCACCATGAACTCAGGGAGAACACGATGAGCAGCGCGGCTATGACACGACCGGCGCCCCCATCGACCCCCGGGGAAGAAGAACACACGCCGCAACCGCGCACCCCGTTGTCGGTGGTGCCGCACCGCGAAGTTCGCCGCAGTCGCGTGTCGACCGTGGTGATGTGTGCCCTGGCCCTGGCCGCGGCGCTCATGGGCATCTTGTTCCTCAACATCCAGATCTCCTCGGGGCAGTATCGCCTCACGGAACTCACCATTCAGGAACGGGCACTTTCTCAGGAGAACGAAGCCCTGACCCAGGACATCGAGGCCAACGCCGCCCCTCAGAACCTGGCCGCGCGCGCCAACGATCTGGGAATGGTTCAGGCTCAGGACATCGGAACGATTCAGCTGAGCAGCGGGGCCGTTGTTGCGGCGTCGGGCGCGGCAGAAAAGGGTGAGACCCAGGACATTCTGGTGCCTCCTGCCGAGATGAAGGGCTCCGAAGCCGCGGAGAGCGCTCGGGTGGCCGCCGAGGAACGTGCGGAAAAGCGCGCCAAGGAAGAGGCCGCGAAGAAGGCCGCCGATCGCAAGGCTCAACAGCAGGCCCAGCAGGAGGAGAGCCTCAACGGAGGCTCCGTCCCGGCACCTGCACAGCGTGAGCCCGGACAGTAACCTTCGTGCAGTTCCGGCTACGGAGCCGGAACACGGCCGGACCTTCGGAGGTAGCCCACTTCTCTGACCCTAGGAATTGAGGATTCACCGTGTCATCACCCGCAACCAGAACCGCGTCCTGGCGACCGCGTTGGACGCGCGCGCAGGTGGGCATCGCCCTGCTGCTGGCGCTACTTCTGGTGGTCGCGGGAAAGCTGTTCTGGGTGCAGGGACTGGACCCCACCGGCCGTGCGGAGGCTGCCGCGCAAAGCCGGACCCAGACGGAAGTCATCCCGGCGGTGCGCGGAGATATCCGCGACACGAACGGCAAGGTTCTTGCCAGAACCCTGCAGCGTTACGACATCACGGTGGATCAGACAGCGGTCGCCGAGTTCACCCGCGTCAAGGACGATCAGTCCACCGAGCAGGTGACACCCACCCAGGCCGTGTACGACATAGCCGATGCCCTGGGTCTCCCCGACACCGAGGTCAAGAACGCTCTGGACGGGGACAAGACCTTCAATTACGTGGCCCGCGGGGTGACTCCCGAGCAGTACGGAAAGATTCAAGACCTCAACCTGCCCTATGTCTTCGGCCAGCCGACCTTCCAGCGCAGCTATCCCAATGGTGCGGTGGGTGGTTCCATCGTGGGGTTCCTGGGTGGTGACAACGAGGCCTTGGGCGGTATCGAGCAAACGCAGGACGAGCAGTTGCGCGGGGTGAACGGTGAACGCCGGTACGAAATCTCCGGGGACGGCGTTCGGATCCCCGTGGCGCCACAGGAACTGCAAGCTGCCGAGGACGGCGCGGACGTGCAACTGTCCGTGGACAGCGACGTCCAGTATTTCGCGCAGCAGGCCGTGTCCGAGCGGGCCGAGGAACTCGATGCCGAATGGGGCAGCGCCGTGGTGATGGACATCAAGACGGGCAAGGTTCTCGCCATGGCGGATTCGTCCACGGTGGATCCCAATGTGCCCGGAGAGGCGGATTCGGAAGACCTGGGCGTCCGGTCCGTCACGCACGCCGTGGAGCCGGGATCGACCCAGAAGATCCTGACCACGGCCGCCGTGATGGACCAGGGAATCGCGGATCCCGAGACCGAGATCACGGTGCCACCGAACTTGCAGATCGATTCCGAGAAGATCACGGACGCCTTTGACCACGACACCCAGAACCGCACCGTGGCCGGCATCATTGCCGACTCCATGAACACCGGCACGGTGATCATGGGAGCCAAGATGGACAAGCAGACCCGGCATGATTACATGGCGGATTTCGGCGTCGGTCAGTCCACGGGTATCGAACTCCCGGGTGAGACGTCGGGCATTCTCGCCCCGGCGGACGAGTGGGATTTCCGGCAACAGTTCACGGTGTTGTTCGGCCAGGGTGTGTCCCAGAGCCCGTTGCGCACCGCCTCCATTTTCCAAGCGGTCGCCAACGGCGGCGTTCTGATCGAACCCCGACTGGTGGAATCCACGGAACAGGCCGATGGCACCGTGACCACCTCCGAACAGCCGGAAGGCAAACGAGTGGTCTCCGAGGACGCCGCCCAGAAAACCCTGGACGTCATGGAGACCGTGGTCACCGAGGGCGGCGCCGAGGAAGCCGCAGTACCCGGCTACCGGGTGGGTGGTAAGACCGGCACCGCAGAGGCCCCCAGTGACCAGGGCGGTTACGACGGTTACACGACATCCTTTGTGGGCGTCGCACCCATGGAGGATCCGCAGTACCTCGTGGGGATCACGCTGCAGCGGCCCGAGGGCGATGTGCACACCATCGGCGTGACCGAGACGTTCTCCACGATCATGGAGCAGGTGTTGCATCACTACAACGTTCCCCCGTCCACCAGCGATCCCGTGGCCATCACCAAGGAGGTCCCGGACAATCTGGATCGCTCGGTGACGCCGTCGAACGCGTTGGAGCAAACGTGGCCTGCACCGGCTCGGGAAGAGACGGCCGGATAAACTCGCACGACGAGGTGATATATCGGTAAGTACCGGCCCGGGCGAGTGGGGAACACTCGCGACAGCTCATTGAAAAGGAATTTCATGCTTGAATCTGCCGACCAGGGACCCGACGCGCAGTCCGCGCGGCCGTCCCGTCCCGTGGCGCACACTGTTGAGCAGTTGGCCCGCCTCACGGGCGCGCAGATCGTGGCTTCCCCCGGTGCCCGGGAGACGCGGGTGACGGGAGTGGTCCTGAACTCTCGTGAGACCCAGCCGGGAGACCTGTACGCGGCTCTTCCCGGAGCACATGTTCACGGTGCGACATTCGCCGCCGACGCCGCCGCGTCCGGTGCCCTGGCCATTCTCACCGATGCCGCGGGTGCGGAGCTCGTGGCGCAAGCGGGCGTGGAGCTCCCGGTGCTGGTCAGCGCGGATCCGAGGGCCTGGACCGGTCGCGTTGCGGCCGAGATCTACAACTCCCACCCCGGGGACGCCAGCGCCCAGAAACTGTTCGCCGTGACCGGTACGAACGGGAAGACCACCACCACGTACTTCGTGAATTCCATCCTGCGGGCGCTGGGGCATTCCACGGGCTTGATCGGGACCATTGAGATCCTGGCCGGGGACACTCCCATTCCGTCCAAGCTCACCACTCCCGAAGCACCCCACGTGCACTCGCTCTTGTCCCTCATGCGTGAGCGCGGTATCGACGCCGCTGCCATGGAGGTCTCCTCCCACGCGTTGGAGTTTCACCGCGTGGACGGCGTCCACTACGACGTGGCGGGGTTCACGAACCTCACCCAGGACCATTTGGACCTGCACGGGTCCATGGACGCGTACTTCGAGGTGAAGGCCCAGCTGTTCACCGCCGAACGCACCGAGCGCGCCGTCGTCCTGCTGACCGAGGGCGATACGTGGGGCGAGGCAATGGCCCGCCGGGCACGCGAGAATCTCGGAGCGGAACACGTCACCTCGGTGGCCCTGCGCGGCAACATCGGGGACGACGCCCACGCCGGCCCCGACCGGTCCGGCGCCGATTGGACACTGGATTCGTTGACCCGGCGGGGTATTGGCCACGCGTTCACCCTGCAACACCGCGATGGTCGCAAACTGTCGGTGTCCACGGCACTGCCCGGCGACTTCAACGTGGCCAATGCGGCACTGGCGGTACTCATGGTGCTGGATTCGGGAGTGGAGCTGGACACCCTGCAAAAGACGCTGGACGACCATGATCCACTGACCACGGACGTGCCCGGCAGGATGCAGTTGATCGGAACGCGGCCCACGTCCGTCGTGGACTTCGCCCACAACCCGGACGCCATGGCCCGGGCCCTGCAATCGGTGGAACCCACCGAGGACGGTGGCCGCACCATTATCGTGTTCGGTGCCACGGGACGCCGTGACAAGACCAAACGGCCCATCATGGGCAGGATTGCCGCCGAGGGCGCGGACATTGTGATCATCACGGACGACGATCCGCATGACGAGGATCCCGCCCCGATCCGCGAACAGGTTGCCCAGGGTGCGCGAGCCGCCCAGGAACACGGCGCGAGGGCCGCCGAGGTGCACGTGATTGCGCCTCGTGAGGTGGCCATCCACACCGCGGTGCGCCTGTCCCGGCCCGAGGATTCCATCATTGTGGCCGGCCGCGGCCACGAAACTTTTCAAGATCTCAACGGCGTGGCTCATCCCCTGGATGACCGCGTGGAGCTCACGGCGGCGTTGGACGCGTTGCACTCGAGTCGTAAGGAGCAGTCATGATTCCCCTGTCCGCAGCTCAGGTGGCCCGGGCCACCGGAGGCAGATTGGTGGGCGTCCAGGACCCGGAGGCCGTGGTGATCACCGCGGTGACCACCGATTCCCGTGAGGTCACACCGGGCACCCTGTTCGTTGCCAAGCCCGGCGACACCACGGACGGCCACGCATTCGTGCCGCAGGCCGCAGCCGCCGGCGCCGTGCTCCATGTGATGCAGCACGAGATAGCGGATGAGGCGGGGGAGGCCTACCCCGGTGTTCTCGTTCCCGACGTGGTGGAGGCCATGGGCGCGCTGGCCGGTAACGTGATCGACCGCCTCCGAGCGGAGCACCCGGTCACCGTTGTGGCGGTCACGGGCTCCGTGGGTAAAACAACCACCAAGGACCTGCTGGCGGGCATCTTCGGGTCACAGGGACCCACCGTTGCGCCGCGTAATTCCTACAACGGTGAGGTGGGCGTACCCCTCACGGTGTTCACCGCGCAGGAGGACACCCGCTACTTCGTGATCGAGATGGGTGCCAATCATCTGGGCAACATCGAATACCTGTGCAACATGGTCCGCCCGGACGTCGGTGCGGTGCTGTGCGTGGGCACCGCCCACGCCGGTGAATTCGGTGGCGTGGAGAACATTGCCCGCACCAAGGGCGAAATGGTCGAGGGTCTCACCACATCGGGCACAGCCGTCCTCAACGACGACGACGCCCGCGTGCGTCAGATGCGTACCCGAACGCAGGCCCGGATCCTGAGCTTCGGCCTGGGTTCCGCGCCCCACACACCCGAACACGAAGATGAGCGGGTGTGGGCCGAGAACGTGATGGTGGGAGCCGACGGTTGCCCGCGGTTCACCCTGCACCTGCCGGACGGTTCTGCGCACGACATCGAATCCCAGCTCATCGGCGCCCATCACGTGGCCAACATCCTGGCCGCGGCCTCGGTGGCGTTCGCCGCGGGTGTCCCGGCGCCGGCCATAGTCGCCGGCCTCCATGGCAGGGGAGCCCAGTCGCGCTGGCGGATGGAGCGCATCGAGCGCCCGGACGGTGTCACCGTGATCAACGACGCCTACAACGCCAACCCGCAGTCCATGCGCGCTGCCCTGCAGACGCTGGCCCAGATGGGACGCGGTGACGGTGAGAGCGCACCGCGTCGAACCGTGGCCGTGTTGGGCGGAATGTACGAGCTGGGGGACAAGTCGGTCGCGGCGCACGATGCGCTCGGTCAGCTCCTGGTGCGGATGAACATCTCGCATGTCGTGGCGGTCGGGGACATTGCCCGCCCCATTTTCACCGCCGCAACCCTGGAGGGTTCGTGGGGAGACGAGGCCCAGTGGGTGGCCACCGCGGAGGACGCCGAGGATTACCTCATGCATGCACTGCAACCGGGTGACATCGTGTTGTTCAAATCCTCCAATGCAGCGGGTCTGAACCACCTGGGTGACCGGGTCGCGGCGGCAGCGTCCGGCCAGGCGGCCACCTCCAACGGCACCATCGACGGCACAGGGGACGAACCGGCATGATTCAGTTGCTCATGGCTTCGGGGCTGGGCCTCGTCTTTTCAATTTTCGGCACCCCCGCGCTGATCAAGATGCTGGCCCGCCGCGGATACGGCCAGTACATTCGCGATGACGGCCCCACGAGCCACCAGACCAAGCGGGGCACGCCCACCATGGGCGGGGTGGCCATCCTGTTGTCCGTGGTGGCGGCCTATGCGGTGACCCACGTGGTGAGCGTTCTGGCCTGGCCCGAGAACGGCGGTATGAGCGTGTCCGGGCTCTTGGCCCTGGGGCTGATGCTCGGCATGGGTTCGGTGGGTTTCCTGGACGATTACAAGAAGATCGCCCAGAAGCAGAACCTGGGGCTCACCGCGGCCGGCAAAATGATTCTGCAGGGCACCATTGGGGTGGCCTTCGCGCTGCTGGTGTTGTTCTTCCCGGACGCGGCCGGTAACACCCCCGCCTCCACGGCAATTTCCTGGACCCGTGACACCAACGTTGATCTGGCCTTCGCCGGACCGATCATCGGCGCCATCCTTTTCATCATCTGGGTCAACCTGATCGCGACCGGCACCACCAATGCCGTGAATCTCACGGACGGCCTGGACGGCCTGGCCACGGGCGCGTCAATCCTGGTGTTCAGCGGGTACATGCTGATCGCTCTGTGGCAGTCCGGGCACCTGTGCGAGAACGTGGACCAGGCGGCCTGTTACGAGGTGCGTGACCCCATGGACCTGGCCATTGTGGCGGCGGCCCTGGTGGGAGCCCTGATCGGTTTCTTGTGGTGGAACACCGCACCGGCCAAGATCTTCATGGGAGACACCGGTTCGCTGGGGCTCGGCGGCGCGCTGGCAGCATTCGCGGTGCTCTCCCGCACCGAGCTGCTCCTGATCCTGATTGCCGGTCTCTTCGTGATCATTACGCTGTCCGTCATCATGCAGGTGGGTTACTTCAAACTCTCGGGCGGAAAGCGCATTTTCAAAATGGCCCCGTTGCAGCACCACTTCGAGCTCAAGGGCTGGCAAGAGGTCACCATCGTGGTGCGATTCTGGATCATTGCCGGGCTGTTCGTCGCCGCGGCGCTGGGCGTGTTCTACGGTGACTGGTTGATTCACAACGGAGGGGCTTTCCCCGGAGCTGAGGCACTTCGATGATTCACGCCGGCAATGAAAATCCAATGGTGGGCAACCCCCGATTGGCCGGGCTGACCAGCTGGGATGCGGACTGGCGCGGGCTGCGAGTGGTCGTGGCCGGAATCGGTGTATCCGGTTTTGCCGCCGCGGACACCCTCATTGAGCTCGGTGCCCGCGTGGTCGTCCTGGACGGCAATGACACCGCGCGTAACAGACAACGCGCGGACACCCTGCGCATCGTGGGCGCCCTGGACATCAACCTCGGCCAGGACGCCATGACCTACGTTCCCGACGTGGCCGGTGAGCGCCCGGACCTGGTGGTCACCTCGCCCGGGTTCCCACCCACGCATCCCTTGTTGGCTGCTGCCCGGGAAGAAGGCGTCCAGATCTGGGGTGACGTGGAACTGGCGTGGCGCGTGCGTGAACGCGCGGGCCGCAAGACCGCCGAGTGGGTGTGCATCACGGGAACCAACGGCAAGACCACCACCGTGGGAATGACCGCCTCCATACTCCAGGCCGCGGGACTCAAAGCCATTGCCGTGGGCAATGTGGGCACCCCCATCCTGGACGCATTACGTGATCCGGTCGAGTACGACGTCCTGGCCGTGGAACTGTCCAGTTTTCAACTGCACTGGGCTCACTCACTGGCCCCCTTGGCGTCCGTGGTGCTCAACCTGGCCCAGGATCACGTGGACTGGCACGAGGGGTACGAGAACTACGTGGCCGACAAGTCCCGCGTGTACGAGAACACCAAACTGGCGTGCGTGTACAACGCGGAACAAGAGGGCTCCGTGGCACTCGTGGAGGAGGCGGACGTTCAAGAAGGCTGCCGCGCCATTGGTTTCACCACAGGCTCCCCGGATCTGTCCATGGTGGGAGTCGTGGAGGACCTGCTGGTGGACCGGGCCTTCGTGGAAGACCGCGCCAATACCGCCGCCGAACTGGGCAACGTGGCCGATACCGGCGCGCTTCCCACGCGACACGTGGTGGCCAACGCCCTGGCCGCGGCCGCACTGGCCCGCGCCGCCGGGGTCACCCCGGAAGCGGTCCGGGACGGGCTGCTCGCATTCCAACCCGGGGACCACCGCATCCAGCTGGTTGCCGAGTCCGACGGCGTTCGCTGGGTCAATGATTCCAAGGCCACCAATCCGCATGCTGCCCAGGCTTCCCTCTCGGCCTTCGACTCGGTCATCTGGATTGCCGGTGGGCTGTCCAAGGGCGTCAGTTACGACCAACTTGTCGAACGCCACGCCTCGCGCCTGCACACGGTGATCCTGATCGGAACCGACAACCAGTCCTTACTGAGCGCACTGGAACGCTATGCTCCCGCGGTGACGGTGGTGACGACATCGGGCCCCGGCGCTGTCGATTCCGCCGTGGACCCGGAGGACGGGCACGCTGCCATGCGCGTGGCCGTGCAGCAAGCACGCACGCTCGCGGCACCGCACGTCACCGTGCTCATGGCTCCCGCCGCCGCATCCATGGATCAGTTCCGGGACTACGCGGACCGCGGTGACGCCTTCATGAACAGCGTGCGCGAGGAACTGGGACTGTGATGGCGAAACGTCCTGGCCGGGGTTCCACCACCCCACGTAACGCCGCCGTGGTCGACCACCCCGTGGTCACTCCCGCACACGGAACCCAGACGCCGCCCGGCATGCCTGAGGACGACATGGGTGTGGTGCGGGCCGGCAACGGGGGAGACCGTCCCCTGACCACCAAACTGCGTCACCTGTGGCACCAGCTGGTCGACGGGCCGCTGTTCCATTCCTACTGGGCGTTGGCCGGGGCGGTGCTCATGCTCACCGCGATCGGCATGATGATGGTGCTCTCCGCATCGGCCGTTGAAGCTATTGCCGAGGACAGCTCCGCCTACTTCCTGTTCCAGCGCCAGGCCATGTTCGGCGTAGCGGGCCTCATTGCAATGATTGGCCTCTCCTTCGTCCCGGCCTGGATCTACCGCAAGTTCTCCTGGGGCCTGTGGGGATTCGGCGTGTTTTTATTGCTCTTGGTGTTCACACCCATCGGCCAGGAAGTGAACGGTAACCGCAACTGGCTGAATCTGGGCGGCATGACCGTCCAGCCCTCCGAGGCAGCCAAGCTGGCCCTGTGCGTATGGCTTGCGGCGCAGTTCGCCAAACAGGGCGATGAGATCCGGGACTGGAAAAAGGCCCTGTGGCCCTCTGCCCTGGGATTCCTGGTACCCACCGGCCTGGTGGCCGCCGGCGGGGACATGGGTACCGCGATCGTGTTCGTGTTGATTTACGCCGCTGCGTTGTTCTTCGCGGGGGCCCCGCTGAAAATCTTTGCCGGTGCGGCCGTACTCGGTGCCGTGCTCGGTGTGGGGGCGATCGTTACCGCCCCGCACCGCGTTGATCGAATCACGGGCTGGCTGTTCGGCGAATGCGGTGCCACGGATGCGTGTTGGCAAGCCCAACAGGGCCTCAACGCGCTGGCCACCGGTGGCTGGTGGGGCGTGGGCCTGGGGCAGTCCCGACTCAAGTACAACTACGTCCCCGAGGCGCACAACGACTACATTTTCTCGATCATCGGTGAGGAACTGGGGCTGCTCGGAACGGCCATCATTTTGCTGTTCTTCGCGATCATCGTGATCGCCATGGCGCGCATCATCCTGCGGACCCGCAGCATCTTCGTGAAGATCACCACCGCGTGTGTGGCCACGTGGATCGTGGGTCAGGCGTTCGTGAACCTCGGCATGGTCACGGGCCTCCTTCCCGTCATCGGCATTCCGTTGCCGTTCATCAGCTACGGTGGTTCGGCGTTACTGATCAGCCTGATGGCGGTGGGCGTGGTGATGTCCTTCGCCCGGGTCCCCCGCTCGGTTGAGGTCGGCATCAATTCCACGATCCTGGACCGGCAGGAGGCACACGAAGCCGCCGAGGACCACCAGCCGCGACGTCGGGGACCAGAATGGTTGCGGCGCATGACGTCGCAGGAGGGAAAGGCACACCTTGACCAGTGATCCACTGAACAACGACCGCCGGGCCGTGCACGTGGTGCTCGCCGGTGGGGGAACAGCGGGACACATCAGCCCGCTCCTGGCCATCGCCCGGGCAATTCGGGAGGCAGCTCCGGCGGCGTCGGTGTGCGCGGTGGGTACGGCGTCGGGAATGGAAACCCGCCTGGTGCCGGCCGCGGGGGTTCCCCTGGAACTGATCGACCGCGTACCCCTGCCGCGCCGCCCGTCCGCAGATCTGATGCGCCTGCCCGGGCGATTGAACCGCGCGGTCCAGCAGGCCGGGCGCATTCTCGACTCCCAACGGGCGGACGTCGTGGTGGGCGTGGGTGGCTACGTGTGTACACCCGTGTACCTGGCGGCCGCGCGGCGTCGGATTCCCGTGATCATTCACGAGGCGAACGCCCGTCCCGGCCTGGCCAACCGCGTGGGTGCCCGGTTCGCGTCCGTGGTGGCCACCGCCTTCCCCGAGACTCCGCTCAAGGGGGCGGTGGCCGTGGGCATGCCCATGCGCCAAGAAATCGCCGAGCTCGACCGAGGTGCCCTGCGGGCCCGGGCACGCGAAGAACTGGGACTCGAACCGGACCTGCCCACCGTGGTGGTGACCGGGGGATCCTCGGGTGCCCAATCCATGAACCGCACCGTGGCGAACATCGCACGGGAAGTCGCAGGCGGCGGCTACCAGTTGCTGCATGTCACCGGCCGGACCAAAGAGGTGCGCACCGGTGACGGAGAATTGCTGCGGGCACCGGGGTATGTGCAGACGGAATACGTGGACGGGATGGAAAAGGTCTACGCGGCAGCGGACCTGCTCGTGGCCCGCGCCGGTGCCGCCACCGTGTGTGAAGTCGCAGCCGTTGGGCTGCCGGCGGTCTTCGTGCCGTTGCCCATTGGCAACGGGGAGCAAGCGCTCAATGCGCGGTCGCTGGTGGCCGCCGGGGGCGCAGAACTCGTGAAGGATTCCGAGTTCACCGCGCACTACTACCGCACTACGGTGGCCGCCCTGGTCACCGACGCCCCCCGTCTGGAAAAAATGGCTCGGGCATCGGCCGCCCACGGTATTCGCGACGCGGCCCGGACCATGGCGCAGCTGGTGCTGGACCACGCACCGCAGCGTTAAGTTAGTCACCGATCACTCACTATTTCCGTTCGGAGGAGACCACCGTGAACCCCCAGGTCCAGCTCGACCCCCACGCTTTGGGGCGTGTCCACTTCATTGGCATGGGTGGGGCCGGTATGTCCGCCGTGGCCCGGTTGTTGCTGGCCCGCGGGGTACCCGTGAGCGGTTCGGATGCGCAGGACTCCCAGGGGCTGCGCGAACTGGAAGAGCTCGGAGCCACGGTGTTCGTGGGTCAGAGGGCCCAGAACGTGGCCGGTGCCGGGACCGTGGTGGTCTCCACCGCCATAAAGCCCACCAACCCGGAACTCGCGGCCGCGCGTGAGCAGGACCTGCGCGTGGTACACCGGTCGGAGGCACTGGCGTCCGCGATGCACGGGCAACGTGTCGTGGCCGTGGCCGGAACGCACGGGAAAACCACCACGAGTTCCATGGCCACGGTTGCCTTCCGCGCGGCGGGCCTCGACCCGTCGTGGGCCATTGGCGCGTTCGTGGCCGACCTGGGTGCCAACGCGGGATTCGCCGACGGCGAGTGGTTCGTGGCCGAGGCGGACGAGTCCGACGGCTCGTTCCTCGCCTACCTCCCCGAGATCGCCGTGGTCACCAACGTGGAACCGGATCACCTGGATCACTACGGTTCGGCCGCAGAATTCTTCGCGTCCTTCGACCGGTTTGCCGAGACCATCCGCCCGGGCGGCACCCTGGTCGTGTGCCTGGACGACGAGGGCTCGCGCAACCTGGCCGAGCGGCGTCGTCAGACCGGTGAGGCCGTGTTGAGCTACGGGCTGGACCCCGCCGCGGACGTTCACATCTCCGATGTGGAGGCGCGGGGCGTGGGCTCGCACTGCACCCTCACTTTCGCCCTGGCCGGGGAAGACGCTCGTTCACTCGAGTTGGACCTGCTGGTACCCGGAGCCCACAACATTGCCGACGCCGCGGCAGCGTTCACGGCCGGTGTGGCCGCGGGTGCGGAGCCGGAGGCACTCATCGAGGGTCTTGGCCGGTTCCACGGCTCGGCCCGCCGCTTCGACCTGAAAGGCACCGCCCGCGGGGTCCGCGTCTTCGACGACTACGCCCACCACCCGACCGAGGTCCAGGCCGCGCTGACGGCGGCCCGTGAAGTGGCCGGAGAGCATAAGGTGCACGCAATTTTCCAACCACACCTGTATTCACGCACCCGCGAGTTCGCTGCCGAATTCGCCGCAGCGTTGGAACTCGCCGACCGCGCGTACGTCCTGGACGTCTTCGGGGCGCGCGAGGAACCCATTCCGGGCGTGACCGGGCACAGCATTGCGGAGCTCGCCGCATCCGGTCGTGTGGCGTCCACGCCGGAGGCGGAAGAAGCCATTGGTGCCGTCCTGCAATCGGCGGGGGCGGGTGACCTGATCCTCACGATCGGGGCCGGTGACGTCACGGCGCTGGGTCCCCAGATCGTGAACGGATTGGCGCTCAACTGATGGTCAGGCCCACTCCACCCCACCAACCGCGTCTGGGTCGGGAATCGGATTCTGCGGAACATGCGGATTCGCGAGCGGGCGAGGAGAATCTATTCGACCGTCCGACTCACGACGATTCGGGCGAGTCCTTCGAACCCGAACCGGTGCGGGTGCGCGTCAACGACGAGTCCAAAGTGTCCCGCGTGGACACCGGGCAGCTGGAAGAAACCCCGGTCCCGGGGAGCCGTTTCTCGTCCTGGCGCCAGCGCCGCAGGGTGGCCAAGGCGCAGTCAGCGGTGACCGAGGCGGAACCCACCGACGATGATCCGGACACCGTGGTGGCCTTTCCACGCAGTTCCCACCGCCGGCTCCGCCGCAACCGGTGGCTCGCCCTGCTCGGTGCATTACTGGCGGCGGGTCTGTTCGTGGGTCTCGTCTTCTTCTCACCGTTGTTCGCCACCCGCGCCATCGACGTGGAGGGCGCGCGCCTGACCGACCCCCAGAACGTCGAGGACGCCCTACAGCGGTTCGAGGGTGTACCACTGACCAGGATTTCCAAGGACGAGGTGCGTGAGGCCGTGGGCAACGTTCCCCAGGTGAAGTCCGTGGATGTGATCCTGAAACCTCCCCACACCATCACGGTGGAGCTGCACGAACGCGTGGGGGTGGCCACGGTACAGGAGGGACAGGAGCTGATCCTCGTCGATTCTCAGGGCAAGCAGTTGTCCACCTACGGGCAGCAGGACCGGCCCGACGTCCCCATGATCGAGGGTGGCAGGGACGTGCTGAGCACCGACAAATTCTCCGCGATCTCCAATGTCCTCGCCTCGTTGCCCGCCAACGTCCTGAGCCAGCTCGACACGGCCGCTGCGCCGTCGGAATCAGCGGTCGAATTGATCTTTGCGGACGGCCGGAAGGCGATCTGGGGGGATTCCTCGAACAGTGAGTTGAAGGCACAGGTGCTCGCGGCTCTCGTGAACGATGAGGACACGGCGGACGGTACCGAGTACGACGTTTCAGCTCCCCTGCACCCGACCATCAAGTAACCGTGTCTCGGTCCCATATCTAAGTGTCAAGCTCAGATTGAATGTACCGGATGCCCCGCTGATCAGCGGAAACGGCGACTTATCAGGAAACACAACCGATCGTGATAGGGAGAACCTCCGGGTGATTGGTACTCTAAGGGCGACATGAAAATCGATGTTTCCCCGCGTGTGTAAATCGCTCAAGTTTCAAGTAATTCTTGATCTTATTGGATTCGCACGTTGGATATCGGCAAGCCCCACGCGAGTTAGGTGCATATGGACTCCTCAACCCCCCAGAACTACTTGGCCGTCATCAAGGTGGTCGGCATCGGCGGCGGCGGTGTCAACGCTGTCAACCGCATGATCGAAGAAGGTCTGCGCGGCGTTGAGTTCATCGCCATCAACACCGATGCCCAGGCGCTGTTGATGTCGGACGCTGACGTCAAGCTCGACGTCGGTCGCGAATTGACCCGCGGTCTCGGCGCAGGCGCCAACCCCGATGTCGGACGCCAGGCAGCCGAGGACCACGAAGAGGAAATTCAGGAAGTGCTCAAGGGCGCCGACATGGTCTTCGTGACCGCCGGTGAGGGCGGTGGCACCGGTACCGGTGGCGCACCCGTGGTGGCGCGCATCGCCCGTTCGCTGGGTGCATTGACCATTGGCGTGGTCACCCGTCCGTTCACGTTCGAGGGCCGGCGTCGCTCCAACCAGGCCGAAAACGGTATTGAAACCCTGCGCGACGAAGTGGACACGCTCATCGTGATCCCCAATGATCGGCTGCTGTCCATTTCCGATCGCAACGTGTCCATGTTGGACGCCTTCAAGTCCGCAGACCAGGTCCTGCTGTCCGGTGTCTCCGGTATCACCGATCTGATCACCACCCCGGGCCTGATCAACCTTGACTTCGCGGACGTGAAGTCGGTGATGCAGGGTGCGGGTTCCGCGCTCATGGGTATCGGATCGGCACAGGGCGAGGACCGCGCGGTCAAGGCCGCCGAGCTCGCCATCGCGTCGCCGTTGTTGGAAGCGTCCATTGATGGCGCCCACGGTGTGCTGTTGTCCATCCAGGGTGGTTCCGATCTCGGTTTGTTCGAGATCAACGAGGCCGCGCGCCTGGTGCAGGAAGTGGCTCACCCCGAGGCCAACATCATTTTCGGTGCCGTGATCGACGATGCCCTGGGTGACCAGGCACGCGTGACCGTCATTGCGGCCGGTTTCGACTCCGTGTCGCAGGAAACCAATGCCAACAACTCTTCTCCTGCGGATCGCCAGGCGGCCAATACCCGTGCGGCTTTCGGCGGCGACGCCTCACGCCCCTCGGGCGTGGGCCGTTCCCCGCAGCGCGGTGGCTCCTCCTACGGCAACAACAACTCGCAGTCCTTCGGTTCCCGGCAGTCCCAGCAGGACGACATCCCGGACGACGCCGGTTTCGACGTGGACCTGCCCGCCGAGGGCGAGTCCACCCCTTCCTCGGCCAACTCGTCCCGGAAGGATTCCCTGGACTTCCCGGATTTCCTGAAGTGAGTTGAGCGGGTTCTGCTGGCCGGGTAGACACCCGAGAGACTGAATCACGGGGTGGGTACCGCTTGGCGGTATCCACCCCGCAGTTTTGCAATGAGGAGATGATGTCTCGTGTGGTTCACCGACCGATTCGCCGGCGCGGCCGTGGCGTTCACGGACGCGACCGAGGGTAACCTGGCGGCGCACACCGGGGCGGACCCCGCCCAGGTGGCGGCACACAGGAGGGCACTCGAGGTCGGGCTAGGTCTGGCGGCCGGCTCCCTGCGGTACATGCATCAGGTCCACGGAACCGACGTGGTGACCTTCGCATCCAACGGCGGCGCGTCCAGGTCGACTCCGCTCGAGGCGCCCGTGGCGGACGCCGCGATCAGTGAGGACGGGACGCCCCTTGTCGTCTTGACCGCTGACTGTCTTCCGGTGATCTTTGTTGCCGAGCGCCCCGGAGCCGATACACCGCTCCTCGCGGTCGCCCACGCCGGCAGGCGCGGACTGCTCGACGGCGTGCTGCAGAACACCGTGGGAGCACTGCGTGAGCGTGGTGCTACCACGCTCACCGGGTGGATCGGCCCGGCCATCTGTGGTGCGTGCTACGAAGTGCCGGAAGACATGCGGGCGGAGTCCGCGCGCATGCTACCCGGTATCGACACCGAGACCTCCTGGCACAGTCCGGGACTCGACCTGCCGGGCACCGCACGCCGCGTCCTCGAAGGACTCCGGGTGCGAGTCGCTGACCCCGGCTCCGCTCGCTCGGACTGGTGCACGCTGGAGCACACCCAGCTGTACTCTTATCGACGCGATAAGACCACTTCTCGCCATGCGGGAATCGTGTGGGTGCCACCAGCATTCGAACCCGCGGGAAAGGACACACCGTGACTACCGCCGACGATCAGCAACCGGGTGATGACAACGTGGCCCGCACCGCGGAACTGGCACAACGGTTGTCCTCCGTGCGCCAACGAATCCTTGCGGCATCCGAGCAGCGTTCCGAGGACCGCGCCCACGGCGGTGAGTTGCCGTCGCTCATTGTCGTGACCAAGTTCTTCCCCGCCCAGGACGTGGTGCGCCTACGCGATCTGGGGGTGCGCGCCGTCGGCGAGAACAAGGACCAGGAAGCGCTGCCCAAGGCGCTGGAGGTCGCCGAGTCGCTGGCCGGGCGGGAGCCCGGCACGAGTGAACCCGTGTGGCATTTCATTGGTCAGTTGCAGTCCAACAAGGCAAAGCGCGTGGTGCGCTACGCATCGTGGGTGCATTCCGTGGACCGTGAGTCGCTGGTCGGTGCCCTGGGCAAGGCCGTGGCCAATCATCGCGCGGCGGTAGCAGCCGGTGATGTCACCGCCGGCCCGTGTGCCACGGCCGATCTCAAGTGCTGTATCCAGGTCAACCTGGACCCGTCAGCCGAGGAAGGCACGCAGCGCGGGGGAGCGCACCCCTCACACGTGGCCGAACTGGCTCGGCTGATCGACCGGACCGACGGGCTCGAACTGGCCGGTGTGATGGCCGTGGCCCCGCAGGATGGTGAACCGCGAGATGCCTTCGAGCGGCTCTGGAGCATTTCCCAGCATGTCCAGGGGGAATACCCCGGGGCCGGAGCCATCTCGGCGGGCATGAGTGGGGACCTCGAGGCGGCTGTGGCGGCCGGAGCCACTCACGTGCGCATCGGGTCGGATGTCCTCGGGCCGCGTCCCACCGTGCGGTAGCGTAAAGAGAGATAAATTTGCGGGTGAGTGTTGCACGCACCCGTCCAGTGATTGAGGAGAGACTATGGCCGGAGCGCTGCGTCGTACCATGA
>NZ_JAUNPE010000147.1 GCF_030536815.1 Kocuria sp. | reverse complement strand
CTACTTCCCCAGCACGTCCTGCAACGCACCCAGGATGAGCGCCACGGAATCCGGGGCGGCGTTGGGGCCCATCAGGCCGATGCGCCACACGGTGTTGGCGAACTCCTTGACTCCCGGTCCGATCTCCAGGTTGTACTTCTCGAGCAGTTCCTTGCGGACGGCGGCGGAATCGACTCCGTCCGGGACCTTGACGGTGGTCAGCTCGGGCAGGCGGTGGCCCTCCGCGGCGAAGAGTTCCAGGCCCATGGCCTCCAGCCCGTTCTGCAGCGCATGGCCAGCCGCGTAATGGCGGTCGCGAACGGCGTCGAGCCCTTCATCGAGAATGCGCTGCAACCCGGCATCCAGGGACGCGATCATGGCCACCGGGGCGGTGTGGTGGTAGGTGCGGGTCGCGCTGCCGGAGGTCTCCCCCACGTAACCGCCCAGCATGCCCAGGTCCAGGTACCACGAGCGTGGGTTCTCCACCCGGCGCTCCCATGCGCGATCCGAGACCGTGAAGGGCGCCAGACCCGGGGCCACGCCCAGGCACTTCTGTGTGCCCGCGTAGCCGATGTCGATGCCCCATTCGTCGGCCAGCAGTTCAATACCGCCGATCGACGTCACGGCATCCACGAGAAGCAGGGCGTCGCCCTTGATGGCCCCGAGGGCGGCAATGTCTGAGCGGACGCCCGTGGAGGTTTCCGCGTGAACGGCCGCAATGATCGTGGGGTTCGGGTGCGCCTGCGCCACTTTCTGCGCATCCACGGGCTGGCCGAAGGGGAAGTCCACCCGGACCACCTCGGCACCGCAGCGCGCGGCAACATCACACATGCGCTCGCCGAACAATCCGTTGACGGCGATCACCACCGCGTCACCGGGGTTCACGAAGTTCACGAACGCCGCTTCCATACCCGCCGAACCGGTGGCCGAGATCGGTAATGTCCGGCGGTTGGCGGTGCCCCACACCTGACGCAGTCCCTCACAGGCGCGGTCCATGATCGCCAGGAACTGCGGGTCCAAATGCCCGATGAGCGGTCGGGCGAGCGCCTCGGTGGCTTCCGGGTACGGATTGGTCGGTCCGGGGCCGAACAAGTGGCGGACGGTCAACGTGCTGGTCATGCGGGGGCCTCCTCAGGCGGTCCACGTGCGGGTTGCGTCTCCTTCCACCCTAGCCCTCGCGGGACCACACCGTGCCCGGTGTGACCGGCCGGCGCAGGAAGAGCACGGTCAATGCAATTGCCACCGCAATCAGGGCCCCGATGAACGCCACCGCGCCGTTCCAACCGAAACTTGTTAGGAACAACCCCGCCACATAGCCGAACACGGATGAACCGCCGTAGTAGAAGAGCGTGTACAAGGAGGATGCCTGGGCCCGCCCCACGGTGGCCCGTGCCGGCACCCACCCATTGGCCACCGAGTGCGCCCCGAAAAATCCCGCGGTGAAAAGCAGCAGTCCCGCGACCACGGCCGGCAGCCACGGGATGAGCATGACGAGGAGCCCTCCCAGCATGATCACCGAGGACATGATCAACACTGCGCGGCGGCCGAACCGGGCCGCGAGCCGCCCCGCCTGAGCGGAGGACCATGTGCCCGAGAGGTAGGACAGGAACAATACGGACACGACCGACTGCGGCACGTTGAACGGTTCGTCGCCCAGGTGGAATCCGATGAAGTTGTAGACCGCCACGAATCCGCCCATGAGCAGGAAGCCCTGCATGTACAGCGAGACCAGTCCGGGGTCCTTGAGGTTGACCCGCAGCCGCTCGACGGGGCCTTCCGGTCCCCCGACCCGCACCGCTTGCGGTGTGAAGCCTTGTTGCTTGGGGGCCAGCAGGATGAACGCGACCGCGGCGAGGCCCGCATAGACGGCCACCACGAGAGTACCGGCGCGCCAACCGAAGAAGTCGGCCACGGGCGCCGCCACGATGCGCCCCGAGAGCCCACCCAGCGTGGTGCCGGAAATGTAACTACCCGCGGCAATGGCCGAGTGCAGCGGGTTCACTTCTTCCGCGAGGTAGGCCATGGCCACGGACGGAATGCCGCCCAACGCCATTCCCTCCAGGAAACGCATGCCCACGAGCAGTTCGAAGGACGGCATGAGACTCATGGCCACGCCCAGGATGGTGGCGGCAATCACCGCGGTCACCATGGTCCGGCGGCGGCCGAACCGGTCCGACACCAATGACCACGGGATCACCGCGACCGTCAGGCCGAGGGTTGCGGCCGACACGGCCAGCGAGGCCTGAGCGGCGTCTATCCCCAAGGTGCGCGCCATGATCGGGAGAACGCCCTGGACCGAATACAACTGCGCGAAGGTTGCGATGCCCGCGCACAACAGCGCGATCAGGATCTTCTTGTAACCGGAGCTGCCCCGCTCGTAGCCTTCCCATGTCCCTCCGGACTGCATGCCCAGGCGCTCCCTTTCACAACGTTCATGTCGGTGATGTCCTGGACCAGGCTACGCCGCGCCCGCGTCGACCCGGCCCGCACCGTCCCGAACGCGACGACGCCGCCCGGTGACCCGCGTACTGCGGGCGACCGGGCGGCGTCGTCAGGTGATAACTGCGGGAGTGAACCCTTACTTGTCGCTCACCGCTGCGGCGAGGTTCTCCAGGGACTCCTCGAGGACGGACTCCGAAAACACCGGGAAACTCATCTTCTTGAGCAGCGCCGGGTTGGCGTCGCCCCACGAGTAGGTCAGGGTGACCTCTGTGGAATCGGAGCCCTGGGACTGGAGTTCGTACATCCATTCCCAGCCGTTCTTCTCCACGGGAGTGCCCTCCTGGCACGGCTTCCACGCGATCAACTTCTTGGGGTCGAAACCGGTGACGTGATTTTCCATCTTGTAGTCACCGCCCATGACATCCGAGTTCATGTTCATCACGAACACGTCCCCGACCTGCTGAATCCGCTGGTCGGTGCCGGACACCACGGTGCCCGATCCGTCCACCTGCGGGTGCTTGGCGGGCAGGGAGAGAACCTCGAAGATGTCCTCCGCCGGGGCGTCGATGACCCGGTTGGCGCTGATGCTGGTCTCACTCATGAAAACCTCTTTCTGCGATGGGTATTGCAACTAACTGCTGTCAACCTTAAGCAGTGCCGGGCCCGCTGCCGCAAGGGCTTCAGCGATCGGCGAAGCCCTGAACCGCTCCTCGCTGGGCCGCCAGGCTGCGCAAATGGTAGGCGAACCCGAGGGCTGCCCGACCGCGCAACCGCCCGGAGGTGATGGCGCGAATCCGGTCCGTGGACTCCACTCGGGCGCCGAGCGCGCGCAGCGCCCCGACCACGGCCTCGTCCTCACTGCATTCCACGTTCGGGAATCCGCCGGCTGCAGCGAAGGCACCGGCCCGCACGCCCATGTTGGCCGCGTGGATATAGGGATGACCCTCCGCCAGGTCGTGCTCCAGATGCCACAGCCGGTACACGCGTTCGGGGCACTCGGCCGGGTCCGGTTCCACGGTGCCGAGTACGGCGTCCACACCGGTGTGCGCTCGCTCGACCTGGTAGCTGAGCCACTGGGCGGGCACGGCGGTGTCCGCGTCCGTGGAGGCGAGCCAGTCCGGGTTCGCGATCAACGCGCGGTTCGCGGCCGCTTGCCTAGCTCCCCCGGCGCTGGCCCAGCGGCCCTCCAACACCGTCAGCTGCGCACGCTCGTCCGGACCCCACGACGCCGCCCACGTCTCGCGCACCACGGGTACCGTGCGGTCGGTGCAGCTGTCGGCGGCCAGGACCACGGACACGGCAGCCCCCGGCTCGGCGCTCACAAGGTCCCTGACGGCCGCGCTCACCGACTCGATGCACCGGGCCACCCGATCTTGTTCGTTGCACGCGGGAATCACCACCGCCACCCGGGAGTTCATGAACGGCCGCGCTGGGTCCGAGCGTAGATATCGATCTCGAAATCCGCTTCGCGGTGCGCCACCAACCTGGTGAGGTTGCGGCGGCGTCGAGCCTCACGATGCACGTCGTCACCGTCCAGGGGCCAATCCTTGATGGGGTGGCGCCAGTGGCACAGCACCAGGTGACCCTCCGGGGACAGCGCCCTGGTGCACAGGGACAGCAGCTCGTTCCATTGCTCGGCCGAGCAGAAGTAGCCCACCTCGCTCACCACAATGAGGTCCAGCTCGGTCCAGGCGGGGTCCCATTGCCCCGGGAGCACGGCGTGGCGCAGGTGCACATTTTTGAGTCCCCGCTCGGTGAGGCGCGCGCGGGCCTTGCCCAGGGCGACGTCGCTCGCGTCCACCGCCGTCAGCATGCCCACGTGGGCTGCCAGCTGCGCCGTGAGGGCGCCCGTGGAACAGCCGATGTCCAGGGCGCGGGGGTACAGCTCGCGCGGGAGGCTGGCGATGAGCACGTCGCGTTTGCGGTGTTCGTAGCGGGAACTGTCCACGTTCCAGGGGTCCTCGGACTCGCTGTGCACCCTGTTGAACACCGGTGTCTGGTGCGGTGCCGACAGGATGAAGTGTTCGCGGTCCCGTTCGAAGTGCTCCAGGATGTGCGGGCCGAGCAGCACCTCGTCCCCCGGCTGGCCCGACAACGGGCGCACCTGGGACACGTGGTGCTCCAAGGCCTGCCGTTTGGCGTCCCGGTCCTCGTCCGAAAGCGGCACGTGCACCAGCCCACGCGGCAATTTGTGCGGAGCGCCCCAGTGCCACCACCAAATGGGGTACTGGACACAGCGCACCGCCGCGGCTCCGGCGGCCCGCTGCACCTGCGCCGCGAGGATCTCGTGGTCCGGGTGACCGTCCTCGACCCACGTGACCACCGCCAGGGGCTGCCGGCCCTGCGCAACCCAGGCCACGGCCTCCGAGACGGGGTCCGCGAGCGCCTGCGCGGTGAGCCCTCCGTCGGGCAGGGCCAGGTACTCGGGCACGCCGGAACCCGCGGTGATGACGCCCACCGCGTCCGCCATTTCCCGATGGCGCACTTGCGAGAGGGATTCCCGCGTGTGAGTGGGCGAGTTCGGGTGCGATTTCTCCCCCAGCGTGGCCACGATGACACGCACCGAGGTGCCCGCCCGAATCAGGCGATGAACGGTGCCGCCGGCGCCCAACGTTTCGTCGTCCGGGTGCGCCGCGAAGACGACGGCGCGGTCCACACCCGCCAGGTCCAGCTCCGGCACCGCACGCAGTTGTTTGCTGTCGGCCCACGTCCGTTCGGGGGTTCCGGGCTCCCTGTGGTCGAAGCTCACCACGGCGATCCCTCCGCCCCCGCCGGAGCGGCCGCCAACAGCAACTCACCCAGTACCCGGTTGTCCCGCTCCGCATGGTCCTGACGGACGTACACCTGCAATGAGTTCACGCGGCGGATGTGCGC
>NZ_JAUNPE010000311.1 GCF_030536815.1 Kocuria sp. | reverse complement strand
CTAGAGCCATTGCCAGTTCGGATGAGGGTTCTCCCGGCTCCTGAGATGTATTCGTTGGTTCCGGTGCCACCTCAAGTTTCTCGGGTCAGTGTTACGGGAAAGTTGAAGATCCGCGGATAACGCGTCAGCACTGCGCATCCGATCGTCAGCAGACTCAACAGCACGAGGATGATGGCAGCTTCTCGGAGCGACCCTTCACGAGTCACGTCGCCGGTGAAGTCGTGATGGGTTCGTCCCCGTGAGAATCCCGGGCCCGAACGCGAGTCCCGTCCTGCGGTGCGCTGCAGGAACCAGAAATCCGCGCCATGCGTTACGGCGTGGGACGTTCGTTACTTCCCGGGGCACTGAAACTGATACTTCCGAGCAGACCTCCTAGGATGATCCAGTGATGAATCCCGCCGCTCAACCCCCGACGGACACTGCCGACCCCGCTCCCAAGCCCAGCGCGTGGGAAGTGATGTTCAAGGACGCCACCAATTCCGAGCTCAAACTCGCGATGGCCGCGTCCGGAACCGTCCTGAGCCTGTTCACCGCGGGGCACATGGCCGGGAACATGCAGGTTTACCTGGGCCGGAAGTACTACAACGAGTACGCGGAGTTCATTCGCACGGTCGGTGCGCCCGTACTGCCGCGCAATGGCGTGTTGTGGGTGGTCCGCGTGGGACTGCTCGCGAGCGCCACGAGTCACATCATGGCCGGCACCGAGCTCACACTGCGTGCCATGCGCGCCGAGCGTCACACGGTCCAGGGCACGATTCGGGACCTCAAGCGCCAGCTCACGGGCAAGCAGCGTAGGCGCCCTCGCGGCCGACGTCGCTCGGTCCCCCAGATCATTGCCCGCTCCATGCGGTCCACGGGCGTGGTGCTCGGCCTGTTCACCGTCTACCACGTGGCGGATCTGACGGTGGGAGCCCGCCCGGCGGCGTCGTCGAAGCATCGCCACGGGGATGCCTACGGCAACCTGGTGGCCAGTTTGTCCCGACCGGGCGTTGCCTTCTTCTACGCCGCGTCCATGGCAGCGTTGGCGGGCCACATGATCCACGGCATGCGCACGGCCGCCATGGATGCGGGTTTCACGACCACCGCGCAGCGCGCGCAAACCGTGGAAGTGGCAGCCAAGGTCGTGGGCGCCGTCGTCGCCCTGGGTAATGTCACGATCCCCGTGGCCGTGCAAGCGAAGGTGGTGCGCTGATGCTGTTGACCATTCATGTGTGGCGGCAGGCCACCGCAGAGGATGACGGCGAGTTCGTGGCCGTGAGCCCGGTCGAGGCGCGCGAGGACATGAGCATTCTGGACCTGCTCGACGCCGTCAATGAAACCCTCATCCGCCAAGGAGATGACCCCGTCAGCTTCGACGACGGCTGCCGCGAAGGCATCTGCGGCAAGTGCGGCGTGACCGTGGACGGCGTGCCGCACGGCCCGGACAAGAACCAGGCCTCGTGCACCCAGTCGCTGCGGGCCTACCGCGATGGGGACGAGATCTTCATCGAACCCATGCGCGCGGGCTCGTTCCCGGTCAAGAAGGATTTGTCCGTGGACAAGAAGGCCCTGCGGCGGGTGGCCAAGGAGGCCAAGTTCCCGGTCGCGCTTAAGGCCCTGGGCAACGCCGGCTGCATCAGCTGTGGCGCGTGCGTGGCCGCGTGCCCCAACGGTTCCGGCCAGTTGTACGTGGGCACGCTGCTCAAGGAACTTCCGCCGCTGGCCAAGACGCCGGAGGAACGCAACGAACGCTCGAGCAAGGTCCTCGACGCCGCCGAGCACGAGTTCGGCCCCTGCTCCCT
>NZ_JAUNPE010000310.1 GCF_030536815.1 Kocuria sp. | reverse complement strand
GGGCAGTGATCGCGTGCGCCCGATGCGGTGCAGTCCTCGCAGCACAGGAACAGTTGCCGGCAGCTGCCCTCGGCGCAGTTGACGTACCGGGGCGTGGGATTGCCGCATTCAACACACGATCCCAGTGACCGGGCGCCGGGCTCGAACTCCATGTGCATTCGTTTGTCGAACACGTACAGCGAACCGTCCCACAGCCCCTTGTTGCCGTAGGCCTCCCCGTAGCGGACGATCCCGCCGTCCAGTTGGTAAACGTCCTGAAAACCGCGGTTCTTCATCAACACGGACAGGACCTCGCAGCGGATGCCGCCGGTGCAATAGGTGACCACGGGCTTGTCCTTGAACGCGTCATACTTGCCCGACTCGATCTCGTCAATGAAATCGCGGGTCGTGTCCGTTTCCGGAACCAGCGCATCCTTGAACTTGCCGATCCGCGCTTCCACGGCGTTGCGGCCGTCGAAGAACACGACCTCTTCCCCGCGCTGGTCCATGAGCTCATGCAGTTGATGCGGTTTCAGATGCGTGCCACCACCCCGCACGCCATCCTCGGTTACCGTGATCGGATCGGGCGCGTGAAAGGTCACCAGCTCCGGACGCACCTTGACGCTCAACCGCGGGAAGTCATCCCCCACTCCGTCCGACCATTTGATGTCCGCGTTCTTGAACGGGGCGTACTCCTTGAGGCCCTTCACGTAGCGTTTGACGTCGTGGATGTCCCCGCCCACGGTCGCGTTGATGCCCTGCTCGGAGACGATGATGCGCCCCTTCACGTTGGCGCGCTCGGCAAGGTTCTGCTGCCACAACTTGATTGCCTCGGGATCGGCCAGGGGGGTGAAGACATAGAACAGCACAATTTTCGGCAGGGACATACCCACCAGTTTAAGTGAGTGCGGGGCCGCGCACATGCGGTGAGCGGCCCCGGGAGGGTGAGCTTGGCGACGTCGTCAGTGCCGACCACGGGACGCCTCCGCCAAGCTCGGCTCAGGACATCTCGTACCCCGTCACGGGGCCCTCGGTATTAGGCTGCCATCCGAGCTCGGGGGCCACGTACTTGGCGAAGTTCTCCAGGATGCGCAGGTTCAGTTCGGGTCCCAGCTGGCTGGGAATCGTGAGCATCAGGGTGTCCGATTCCACCACGGCCTGATCCTGTTTCAGCTGCTCCACGAGGCTGTCCGGCGAGCCCGCATAGGTGCGCCCGAAAATCGAGGTGAACCCGTCGATCACGCCCACCTGGTCCCGGGACTCGCGCGCCCCCATGTAGGAGAAAATCTCGTCCTCGGGCCCCACGATGGGGAACACGCTGCGACTGACCGAGGTGCGCGGTGTGCGGGTGTGGCCCGCGGCGCGGAACGCCTCGCGGAACCGACGCACCTGTTCGGCCTGCTGCTCCGCGAAAGAACCCTCGTTGGCTTCGGTCAGCAGCGTGGAACTCATGAGGTTCACACCTTGTTCGCCAGCCCATTCGGCGGTCTTGGCCGAACCGGCACCCCACCAGATACGCTCGGGCAGACCGGGCGACTGCGGCTCGATGGCCAATGTGGCCCCGGCGCCGTACTGGGCGGGATCCGCGTAGGTCATGGCCTCGCCCTTGATGGCGCGCATGAACTTCTCGAAATGCTCACGCGCAATATCCGCGCCGCGCGGGTCCTCGGAACCCGTGTAGCCGAAGGACTCCCAGCCGCGCAATGCCGGCTCGGGAGATCCCCTGCTCACGCCGAGAGCCACCCGGCCATCGGCCAGGAGGTCCAGCTGCGCAGCCTCTTCCGCGAAGTACAGGGGATTCTCGTA
>NZ_JAUNPE010000309.1 GCF_030536815.1 Kocuria sp. | reverse complement strand
CCCCGACCAAGAGATTAGAAGGCTCCTGCTCTATCCACTGAGCTACCGAGGCGGAGCGCGTGAAGCGCCAATACAGTCTAGCAACGGTTGAGCACGGGGTTGGCGCTTTGCCCGCGGCGTGGCAACTGCACACCGTGGGACTCGCGGACGAGTTCACGCGGGAAATCCACAGTTCGCAGTTCCCGAGTCTCGTCGGCCGTGGGAACACGGGACCGTGGGGACACCCCTGAATTACGGGGCACAGGTTCCGTCCTCGCGGTTTCACGAGCCACGGGGATGGCTCATACGAAGGAGCATCCCATGCCCGAGCACATCACCCTCCGCGGATTCGTCGGCAAAGATCCCGAGTCCCACCTGTTCGATGACGGCACCGTTGCCGCGCGTTTCCGCCTGGCCACCACCACACGCCGGTTCGACGCCGACAAGAACACCTGGATCGATGTTCACACCAATTGGTATTCCATCCGTTGTTTCCGCGCACTGGCCATGCACGTGATGAACAGCGTGCGCTGCGGGCAGCCGATCATGGTGACCGGGAAGCTGCAAGTCCAGGAGTGGATGTCCGACAACGGACCCCGCACCACGGTCCAGGTGGACGCCACTGCCATCGGCCACGACCTCAACTTCGGCACGGCCAACTTCTCTCGCACGGGTGGCCAGGCTCAGCGTCCACACAATGCCACCGGTGACGCGGACGAACCCGCCCAGGATGACAACGGTGCGAAAATTGCGGGGCTGCAGGACGACGAGCAACTGGACGAGCACGGTCACGGGGTCATCATCCGCTCCGATCCCGATCATGCCTTCACCTCCCTGAGCCATTTGCCCAGTGACCTGGATGTGACCGAGGACGCGGAGGAGGACTCCGAGGAGCGTACCCCGGTGGGCGTGGGGAGCGACTGACTACGGCTCCACCGCAACCGCCAGCCGTGCGTTACCGGGGGCCCGAATGTGACCCCGGTAACGCAACGGAGCGGCGTCGTTGGGGGAGCCGCGCGCTGGGAGCCGAACGTGGCTGGAACAGGCGCGCGGGCGCGGTAACCTGGAAGGTATGGCGGAATTCATTTACACCATGTCCAAAGCCCGCAAGAAGGTGGGCGACAAAGTCATTCTGGACGATGTCACCATGTCGTTCTACCCCGGCGCCAAGATCGGCGTTGTGGGTCCCAACGGTGCTGGTAAATCGACCATCCTGAAGATCATGGCTGGCATCGACCAGCCCTCCAACGGTGAGGCCCGGCTCACCCCCGGTTACTCCGTGGGTATCCTGCTGCAGGAACCGCCGTTGAACGAAGAGAAGACCGTTCTGGGCAACGTGGAAGAAGGCGTTGGCGAGATCAAGGGCAAGCTCGATCGCTTCAACGAGATCTCCGCCGAAATGGCCGAGCCCGACGCGGACTTCGACGCGCTCATGGAAGAAATGGGCAAGCTGCAGGAAGACATCGACGCGGCAAACGCGTGGGACCTCGACTCTCAGCTCGAGCAGGCCATGGACGCGCTGCGTTGCCCGCCGCCCGAAACGGACGTGAAGGTCCTTTCCGGTGGTGAGCGTCGTCGTGTTGCGCTGTGCAAGCTGCTTCTGCAGAAACCCGACCTGCTGCTCCTCGACGAGCCCACCAACCACTTGGACGCCGAGTCCGTGCTGTGGCTCGAGCAGCACCTGGCCGCGTACCACGGTGCCGTTCTGGCCGTGACCCACGACCGGTACTTCTTGGATCACGTGGCCGAGTGGATCTGTGAGGTCGACCGCGGTCGCCTGTACCCCTACGAGGGCAACTACTCCACCTACCTGGA
>NZ_JAUNPE010000308.1 GCF_030536815.1 Kocuria sp. | reverse complement strand
AATTCTGGTGTCGTCCCTGTGTCGGCGCCGCTTTGGATGCACGGTGGATTCCGTGCGCTCGCCCGCTGGCGGTCGCGCAGAACTGGTGGTCACGCTACTCATCGGATTCCTTTTCAGTCGGTCACGAACGCCGGTGCGTCACTCGGCCGTGAGGTGGATCAGGCGAATGCGGTCAGGGCGCAGCTCAGGGGCGTGCAGACCGACTTCCTGAAAGAAGGAGCCCCTTGTTGCGGAGCCTTGGGGCCACCATGGCGGCGGCATGAAGGCAGCATCGGCCGCCTTGGGTGTCACGTCGGTGGCCCTGTATGCGGCCGCGGGGTCGAGGCCCCTGAATGTGAGACGACCAACCGGATCAGTTATGGAGATTCCGGTGCACACCACGGCAAACAGCGCCTCCGAGCGGTCCTTTGAGACCACGCCGTGCACATCCCAGTGCGGGTCCACGGGATCCACGCGAATCACTCGTCCGTGGTGCAGGAGATCGCGGTGCTCTTTATAGAGGGCGATCCAATCGGAGAGTTCGTTCATCTCAGCTTCGCTGGCCTGGGTCAGATCCCATTCCACCCCGAAGTGACCCCACAGGGCCGTCCCTGCCCTGAAGTTCACCGCGTGCAAGCGGTCCGTCTGGTGCGAACGGCCAGAGGCAACATGGCTACCCATTAATTCCGGTGGAACCAAATGTTGGGTCCACCGGTGCATCTCCTGGCGCTCGGCAGGATCAATGCAGTCGGAGGTCCAGAAGCGGTCGGTGTGTTCGAGCACACCCAGATCCACACGCGCCCCTCCGGAGGAGCACGACTCGATCTCGAGGCCCGGGAACAGATCCTTCAGCTCCGCCATGAGGCGATATGCCGCCAAAGTCTGCCGGTGCACGCCTGGTGCGCGATCCAGGCTGGAACCAGCCTCGAGGACGTCCCGGTTGTGGTCCCACTTGATGTAAGCAATCTTGTGATTCTTGAGCACCTCGACCATTTGGTCACGTACGTGTGCGTAGGCCGCCGGGTTGCCTAAATCCAGGACGTGCTGGAAGCGGCTGCTCACCGGGGTCCGTCCTTCGGGAGCCAGAACCCAGTCCGGATGTGTTCTGGCGACTTCGGAATCCAAGTTGACCATTTCTGGTTCGAACCACAACCCGAATTCCATCCCGAGCTCCGTGACCTCATCGATCAGCGGCGTGAGTCCGTCGGGCCAGACCTCGGGCGAAACAACCCAGTCGCCCAGCCCTGAGGTGTCATCTCGTCGAGAGCCGAACCATCCGTCATCGAGCACGAAACGTTCGATGCCGATGTGAGCCGCGCGCTGGGCCAGAGCGGAGAGCTTGGCCAGATTGTGGTCGAAATAGACTGCTTCCCAAACATTCAATGTGGCGGGGCGGGGCCGCCTGGGATGCTGAGGGCGGGACCTGATCCAACGGTGCAGGCGGTTGGCCTGATCGTCCATGCCCCGACCCCACACGCCATAAATCCACGGCGAGGTGTAGTGCTGGCCGGAGTCAAGAACAATTTCTCCGGGCATCAACAGTTCGCTGCCGCCCAGGAACCGGTGGCCCGTGTATTCACGCTCAGCCCAGGTTCGATGGTTGCCCGAGAAACCGGTGTGTACTCCCCAAACCTCACCGTGCGCAAAGCCGAAGCCGGATTCTCCAGCGATGATCATGTGAGCGGCATCTGCGCCAGTTCGTCCCTTACGGCCTTCGCGCAAATGCAGACCGACCGTGAACGGTTTACGATCCTGCGCCACGCGCTCCTGGCCCCAATGCCCGGCAAAGTCCAGGATTTGCTGCGCGCGTGAGGGC
>NZ_JAUNPE010000307.1 GCF_030536815.1 Kocuria sp. | reverse complement strand
GTACCACCGGCATGATGGCCTTGTTCCGCGCCTGTTCGGAGGGTTACTGCTCCGAGCGGCCTTCCTGGCCATTCTCGCCATCGTGGGTGCGTTGGCGCTGAAGACCTTCGTGGTGGACCAGCCGGCGGTCGTGGTCCTGGGCACGGTCGCGGCGGGAGCCTTCGCCGTGTATTTTGCGGGCCTGGCGCTCATGCGGGCCCCCGAGCGCACAGTGGTGACCGAGATGATCGGTGCCATGCGGCGTCGTCGGCGTTAGATCTTACCCGGCGCCAAACTCTGCAACCGCTGCGTCACCAAGTAACCGGCGGGCGCGGGGTCACGAGGATCCCACACACTGTGCCGGGCGCGCAGACCCCAGCGCAGACTATCGAGCAGGTCGCTCGCGAACCCGCCGCGGCGCTCGCGGACCGCCCGACGCAGGTCTCCGGCGAACCAGGAATACCGCACCCCCGCGCGACCGTCGGAGAGCTCGGGGAACGCTTCGCCGAGTTCCGTGCGGGCCCACGCGTCCACCAGGCCGGGGCGCGCCTTTTCGGCCAGCGCCATGGAACCGTAGAAGCGACCGTTGAGGTCGGTGAGGTGGGCAGTACCGTCGTCGCCGGCGAGGAATTGGAGCTCCACCAGCCCGGACCAGCCGAGATTGCCCAGCAGCTTCTCAGAACGGGCGACCAGGTCCTCGTCCACGGGCACCGTGACCGCGCGAGAAGAGGCACCGTAAGGCGTGGGGAACAGTCGCGGGCTGACCTGCTGGACGCGGGCGCGCAGGCGGCCCTCGTGAAAAATGCCGATGAGCGCGCTCAAGCCGCCGTTGACGGGGCGCTGCAGGATGGGCTGGGCGCCGGCAGCGAGGATCCGATCCACCTGGGTCCGCGCGGAGGAAGTGTCGGGGAAGAGGCGGGCGTCAATGCGGTGGGGGCGGGTCTGGCCCTGGGACCAGTGAGCACGGCACTTCACCACCACGGGACCGTGCCAGGCCGAGAGTTCCTCCGGGGTAGCCGAAACCGTGTAGGGAGCGGCCAATCCGACTGCCTCAGCGGTCTCTGCCAGGACCACTTTGTCCAAACCGGAGTCCACGGCACGCTTGTCCGGATGCGCCACGACCGCGGGGATCCGATTCTTGTACGCGGACAGCGCTGCCATCCAGTCGTCTCCGCCGCCGAAAACGATGTCGTAGGAACCCTCGTCAACGGCGGTCTGAACTCCGCGCAGGAACGCTGAATCATCACCGCGGGGCTTGGGCACGAAATGATGCGCGGAACTCTCCCGAGAGGATCCGGGCATTCCGCCGCCGATGGGCGTGCCGATCCCCACGTGCCAACCCACGCGTCCGAGTGCACGCGCCCCCGTCAGGGCCCCCCGATCACGTCCTGTGCTGACAATCAATGCACGCTGCTGTCCAACCATGGCACGACAGTAGCAGTGGGGGTCACCGGCCGCGGCACAGCCATTTAACCATGTCGGAGGTGCTGCGTACGGTGGGGCCATGGCCGAGTTCGAGGTCAATGAACTGTTCTCCGTACCGCGCGAACGCCGGGAACCGGCGCCCGGCGCGGTGCACCTCCCCGACTGGCTGGACCCCGAACAGCAGGCCCAGCTGGTGACCCAGTGCCGCGTGTGGGTCAGGGAATCCCCCATGCGCCGCCAGGTCATGCCCGGGGGCGGGCGGATGTCCGTGCGGTCCGTGATGCTGGGCCGCAACTGGCGGCCCTATCGTTACGGCGCGAGTGGTGGCCCAGGGATCCAAGACCTTCCGGAGTGGCTCGTGCACTTGGGGCAGCGGGCGGCGGCGGACGCGT
>NZ_JAUNPE010000306.1 GCF_030536815.1 Kocuria sp. | reverse complement strand
AGAAGGGCTCGTCCATGAGCAGGATGGGCGGATCGGCCGCGAGCGCTCGGGCCACACCCACGCGCTGCTGCTGCCCGCCGGACAGTTGCGCCGGGTAGCGGGTGGCCAGCGACTCGTCCAAACCCACGGAGCCGAGAAGTTTGCGGGCATTGGTGCGCGCCGCGGACTTGGACACCCCGTTCAGCCGGGGAACGGTGGCGATGTTGTCCTCCACCGTGCGATGGGGCATGAGCCCGGACTGCTGCATCACGTAGCCCATGGAACGGCGCAGTTGCGCGGCGGGAACGTCTGCCACATTGCGGCCGTTAATTTCCACCGTGCCGGAGGTGGGTTCCACCATGCGGTTGAGCATGCGCAGAGAAGTGGTTTTGCCGCAGCCGGAGGGGCCCACGAACACGGTGAGTGAGCCGGTGGGGATCTCCAGATCCAAGTGGTCCACAGCGGTGGTCCCGTTGGAGTACACCTTGCTCACGCCTGAATAGCGAATGGCCGTTTCGGTCATGCCCTGAAGTCCCTTCCGTGGCGTGCTTTTATCCTATCCACGGAAATCATCAGTACTCCGTTATGTCACGGTGTTGTCCCGCGGTTAATTTTGCGGCCTGTTCTCATGCGCGTGTTGGCATGCGTTTCGTCATCGTCAGTTTTGCGCTCAGCCAAGAATTCGGCCGGGATGCGGTCCGCACCGGCGACGTTCGTGAGCAACTGCGGGTCAATGGGAACCCCGCGGCGCAGCACACTGATGCCGCCCCCGGGTTCCTGGAGTACGCATGCAATCTCGTCATATGAACGGATGCCCGCTTTGCGCAGTGCACCGTGCAATTCCCCCAGGGTGATGTGAGAGCGCTTGAGCCATTTGTCCTGGATCTGCGGCCCGATCATGAGCAACCGCGCCGGGCTGTTCATGAGTCTCTGCACCCGCAAGGACGAGCGTAATTGCCCGAACCCGGCCTCCAGGACGAACAGGGTGGCCAGGCCCAGGATGCCGCTGGTCAGGGTGGGCGGGTGGCCCAGGATCACGCGACCGGCCACCGAACCGAGCATGACCGTCACGACCACGTCGAAGGTGGACATGGCCATGAGCACGCGCTGCCCGAAGATCCGCACGAACAGCAGGAAAGCCAGGTAGATCCCCACCGCGGACAGCACCACGGCAAGTGCGTGGGCTCCGGTGATCCCCAGTTCTTCGATCAGCTGGTCGGGTAGCGAGGCGCTCATGGGCATGACCACAGATTAGGCCCGCTCATTCGGCCGTCGAGAACTGCGTTTCGTACAGTTCCGCGTACCGACCGTCGACCTCGAGTAGTTCCTGGTGCGTGCCGCGCTCCACGATCCGGCCGGCTTCGATCACCAAGATCTGGTCGGCCTGCCGAATGGTCGACAGTCGATGGGCGATCACGACGGCCGTGCGTCCGATCATCGCCTCACTCAGCGCGGCCTGCACGTGGGCCTCGTTGGTGGAATCCAGCGCGGAGGTGGCCTCGTCCAGGATGACCACGCGCGGTTGGGCAAGCAGCAGCCGGGCAATGGTCAGGCGTTGCCGCTCACCGCCGGAGAGTCGGTAGCCGCGTTCTCCCACCACGGTGTCCAGTCCGTCCGGGAGGGACTCGATCACGTGCTTCATGCGGGCGCGGTCCAGCGCGTGCCACAGTTCCTCGTCGGTGGACTCCGGCCGGGCCAGGGCCAAGTTGGCGCGGATGGTGTCGTGGAACAAGTGCCCGTCCTGCATGACCATGCCCACGGTGTCCCGCAGGGATTCAAAGGTGGTTTCGCGGACGTCCTGGCCGCCCAGTCGCACGG
>NZ_JAUNPE010000146.1 GCF_030536815.1 Kocuria sp. | reverse complement strand
TCAGCTGTGCACCGGACGTGAAGTGCGGTGCAATCTTGTTGTCCACCATGGACAGTGCGGCACCAATGGCCATGTGCATGTCCAGGTACTTGTAGGTGCCCAGTCGTCCGCCGAACAGCACGGACTGCTCGCCCTTGGCCAGATCACGGTAGGCCAGCAGCTTCTCGCGGTCCGCCGCGGTGTTGACCGGGTAGTAGGGTTCGTCGCCCTTGTCCGCGAAACGCGAGAACTCGCGCATGATCACGGTGGCGTCCTTGGTGTAGTCGCGTTCCGGGTGGAAGTGACGGAACTCGTGGATGCGGGTGTAGGGGACGTCCGGATCCGGATAGTTCATGACCGAGGTGCCCTGGAAATCCTCGATGTCCAGGACTTCCTCCTCCAGGTCAATGGTGCGCCAGGAGAGGTCGCCCTCGGTGTAGTCGAAGTAGCGGTCCACGGGGCCGGTGTAGATGACCGGAACCTGGCCCACCACGTTGGACTTGGAGAACTCCTGCGAGTCGTCGAAGAAGTCGGTGTCCAGGCGAACGTCGATGTTCGGGTGATCCGCCATGCGCTCGAGCCACGCGGTGTAACCATCCACCGGCAGACCCTCGTGGGTGTCGTTGAAGTAGCGGTTGTCGTAGGTGTAACGCACCGGAAGGCGGGAAATGATGGACGCGGGCAGGTCCTTGGGATCCGTCTGCCACTGCTTACCGGTGTAGTGCTTGATGAATGCCTCGTAGAGGGGGCGGCCGATCAGCTGGATGCCCTTGTCGTTGAGGTTCTGCGGGTCGGTTCCCGCGAGCTCGCCGGCCTGTTCACGAATCAAGTCTTGGGCCTCACCCGGAGAGTACGCCGAGCGGAAGAACTGGTTGATGGTGCCCAGGTTGATGGGCATGGGGAACACTTCGCCGTTGTGGCGGGTGTACACCCGGTGCACGTAGTTGGTGAACGCGGTGAAGCGGTTCACGTACTCCCACACGCGCTCGTTGGATGTGTGGAACAAGTGCGCGCCGTAGCGGTGCACCTCGATCCCGGTGCGTTCCTCGTTCTCGCTGTACGCGTTTCCGCCCAGGTGGGATCGACGGTCAATCATGGTGACCCGCAATCCCAATTCCCTGGCGGCTCGTTCTGCCACGGTCAAACCGAACAGACCCGAACCGACGACCACCAAATCAGTGTTCACGTGTTTACTCCCTACCATCTTCACGACCCGTGAGGGTCAAGACATCTTGCCCTAAGTTACCGGACTCCGCCGGTTCGGCACTTTCTTGACGCTGTGTGGACCGTCACCGCGCTCGGTTCCGGACGAACCCGCTGAGCACCCATTGGGCCGCGGCACGGCCCGAGGCACCCAAGGAGGCATGCGCGCGGGCCCAGTCCGAGCGGCGTCGTACGCCCGCGTCCCGATCGTGCAGACCGGACGGTTCGAGGGCGGTGCGCAGCGCGGCGGCGACCTCGGCGGCGTTGTGGCCCACGGCCTGTCCCAGATCGTTGTCCGTGACCAACTGCGCAGCCACCCCGCGGGCACCCGCGTAAATCACGGGCGTCCCGCACGCGGCGGCGGCATAGACCTTGGTGGGTTTGGCGAAGTCGTAGCCCCGGCCGGGAACGATCGAGGCGAGCGCGGCCACGGCACCGCGTGTGAAGGCAGCGGTGCGCTCGGGCGGTTGCATGCCGTCGAACACCACGTTGTCCGGGGCCACTTCGCGCGCCACACGCTCCATCCGTTCCACGTCCGAGCCGCGGCCCAAGAAATGGATCTTGACGTCCGGGTGCTCGGGCACGATCCGGGCGAGAGCGTCAATGAATACGTCCGCTCCCTGCCACTCCGACATCGAACCGGCGTACACGAAATAGGGTTCCGTGAGTTCCTCGGTCGGGCCGTCCGGGGTGAAGATGTCGGTGTCGATCCCGTTCTCGGCCACGAACATTTTGTCGCGTTTCACACCCGTGACCTCTGCAAGCTCCGCGCCCATGGCCTCGGAGACGGTGATCACGCCGCCCGCGCGGCGCGCGGACACGGTCTCGGCCAGGCGCATCAGTTCGGTGACGATCCGAGGCACGTCCATGGTGAGGGTCGCGGAGGTCCAGACATCCGGGTTGTACCAGATGTACGGGCGACGCCGCAGCGCACTCGAGGCCCACACGGCCAGTCCCGTGGTGGGCGGCGGCTCGCTGATCACGATGTCCGCGTCCATGACCAGCAGCCGGGCGAACGCTTGGATATCGAAACTCAAGTACTGGGGAATCCCGCGCACGTAGTCATACGCGTCGCGCAGCACCGGCACGCGAATCACCGAGTACGATTCCGCCGCGGTCGTGTCGCTCATCCCGCGCGGCGGCCGCGTGGTGAGCACCGTGACCTCTGCGCCTTCAGCGGCAAACCCCCTGGCCAGGGCGCGCAATCTGAACGAGGCAGCGGCCGGCTCCGGTGTGAAGATCCGAGTGACAATGACAACCTTCCGGGGTTTCATGATTTCCACTGTCTCACGTGCGGGTACCCGTTGCCGGGCCCGTCCACCGCTGGCCTCCGGTAATTTCCCGAGATTTTCCCGGTGCACGGTCTGCGCGCTGCACAACGACGACGCCGCCCGGGGCCTGCCGCCCGCTTCCACACCGGGACGTTCCCACCCCGGCCCATCGTGCGGGCGATGCTGTGCTGGGACCCATGGAAATCATGGTCGATCTGCGCTGGGCCGGCGGATCGGAGGAACAGGAGCACAGCGTGGCCATCGAGGCCGCACCGGGAGCCCCCGGGGTCAGCGTGGCTCTGGCGGTATGCACATTTCTGGGAGTCCACGCCGCGGCAACGATCGGCGGCACGAACGTGAACGCCGCACGCTTCGGCGAACCCCCGCTGGTGGACGGGGCAACCATCACGCTCAGCGAACACACCCCCTCTGTGGCCGACCCGGTGGGGTCCGGCACCCGAGTGCGCGCTGCTTTTTCCGGTGGGGAGGATCATCACGCGCGGAACCTAACACGGGGACATGACATGCCCCGGTTGACCGTGGTCTCCGGTGCTGCCTCCGGTACCGAGCTGGCCGTGGCCAGGGGTTCCCAGTGGCTGAGCAGCACCAACGGGGTCCCCATCCTGGCGGCGCGGGGAGCCGGAAGCGCTGCCACGGAAATCGTGATGGATCACTCCGGTATCCGGATCATGCCCGGTTCCATCCCGCTGCGGGAGGGTGACCGTTTGCGCTGCGGTGAGTCCTGGCTCGAGGTGAGCACGCCCACCGGGGACTCACCCGAGCACCGCCGCGTCCAGTGGGGTGCCGGGGAGGGCGGGGAGCGCAGCCCGTCGGAGATCATCACGGTCCACCGCGGCTCAGGGCACGGCGCCCGAATGGGCCTGGTCATGGGGCTGCTCCCCCTGGTTCTGGGAGTGGTCATCACCATCGTCACGGGCATGTGGTTCTTCATGGTCTTCAGCGCCCTGGGCGCCGTCGTCGCCGTGGTCAGCTGGGCCGTGGGTCGAGCGGCCGTGCTTCGGGAACGGACCCGCGTGGCCGCCGCACTGGAACGGGACCTGACACGCTGTGATCAGGCGGCGCCGTCGGCGGCGGAAGTGGTGCACCGACTGCGGCTGCTGGATTCGGGGGCGTCGCTGGCTCTTCCCGCGCTCGGCACCGCAGCGGTCCAACACGAGCGGTGGGTGCGACTGGGCGAGGCTCCGCGGGCCGCCGCCGTGACCGTGGGTGACGGCCCGTCGGCCGTGCCCGCGCAGCACCGCCTCGCACCCGTGCTCATCGACATGTCACGCGTGCCCCACCTGGACGTGCGGCTACCCTCCCGGCACCGCGGGGACGTGGTCAACGCCGTGGCCATGCAGTTGCTGACCGGCCCCGGAGCATTCCAGAACCTGATTGTCGATCCCACCGTGGAATGGCGCCCGCCGGCTCTTCCCACGTTGCACGTGACGGACGCGCAACGGCACGGCTCGGTCATCGGCCCGGCACTGGAAATCTATTCCGCGCGGACGGCCGCACTGATCCCGGTGACCCGGGAGCGCGTGCGACTCGTGGTCTCCGTCCCCGGTGACCGCGCCGATGCCGCCGCCGGTGGTGCCGTCCTCGCGTGGGACGGCGCTGCGGTCATTGCATGCGATGTACCCGGCGCGGTCCCCGGACTGGACGCGAGCGCCGGCCGGGATCGGATGAACCTGTGCGCCGACGGCGTGACGGCCTGCGTCTTCGCGCACGCCATGCAGCAGTGGTCGAGGGTTCAAGCGAGCGTTCCCTCGTTGCGCGACGTCTCGGGACTGCCGCGGACCGTGGGTTCTCATCTGATTCTTCCCGAACCCGACCGGATTCCCGATGTGTGGGCCGAGACTGCTCGCGTCCCCTTCCTGAGTGCCGCGATCGGGCTGTCGCGTCGCGGGGCGGAAGAGCTTTCCCTCGGTGATGAGCACCCGCATGTGCTGATCGCCGGCACCACGGGATGCGGCAAGTCCGAGGTGCTGAGGACGTTCGTGGCCTCACTTGCGTGCCGGTTCGCGCCGGAACGCTTGGAGTTCCTGTTCGTGGATTTCAAGGGCGGAGCCGCGTTGGCACCGCTCAGCGGACTCCCCCACCGGTGCACTCTGCTGACCGATTTGGCCCCGGAGGACGTGCGGCGCGCCCTGGAGTTCTTGCGCGCCGAACTCCGACGCCGCGAGCGCATCCTGTCCGAGCACGGCCTGTCGGACTTTCGACGGCTACTACACCGAGCGCGTGCCACGGAGCCCCTGGTGTTCCGGGAGCTCGTGATAGTGGTCGACGAGGTCAAGATGCTCGTGGACGCGTTCCCCGCAGCCGGTGACGAGCTCGCGAAGATCGCGACCGTGGGCCGGTCCCTGGGGATCCACCTGGTGTTGGCGACTCAACGCCCCCAGGGGGCGGTGCCTTCTGATGTGCGTGCCAATGTCACTCAGGCAGTATGTCTGCGGGTCCGGACGGATCAGGATTCCGCGGACATCATTGGGAGCCCCGTTGCCGCCGCCATTGCTGCCGAGACTCCGGGCCGGGCCTTCATCGACTCCGGCCACGGTTCTCCCGTGGAAGTGCAGACGGCCATTCTCACGAGTTGCGCCGCACCCCCTGTGACCGGTGTCCATATTCGTCTCGTGGGGAGGAACACACCTTTCCAATCCACCCGAGCAACGGAGACCCCCGATGCCGCAGCAAACGGGGTGCAGCGCGTGGTGGCGGACATTGTGAAGGCCCACCGGGTTCACGAGCCGATCGCGGAGTGTTCTCCTGACCCGGACGGGGCGTGTTCACCGGCGGATTTCTCGGTGAGCCCCGTGCCCGCTCCCCTCCCGGAACGCTCCGTTGCGGTTCCGACCGCCCCGGGCCACGTGGACCTGGGACCCGCGGAGAACTCCACCGACCACTGGACCGGCCGGGCATCCTGGCGCCTCCTGGCGGACGGC
>NZ_JAUNPE010000305.1 GCF_030536815.1 Kocuria sp. | reverse complement strand
GCCCGTTCGAGGCCCCGGCGGTGTCGAAGTAGGCCAGGATCGCGGCCTTCCACCGCCGCAGAGTGCGGCCGAGCCGGGCGACCTCCGGAATCGGGCAGGTGGGGAACGCATCGAGGACCTCGGCGACGAGCCGGCGCCCGTGCTCGGGGCGGGCGTGGTAGACGGCGCGCAGCTTCTGGTAGCAGTGCCAGGCCAGGGTCACCTCATGGTGCGGGTCCCCAGCCACCAGCTTCGCGTTGAGCCGGGTGATCTGCTTGGCGGTGAGGTGCTCGGCGCCGATCTGCAAGGTACGGCGGATCCCGTAGAGAGGGTCCCCGGCCCGGCCTCGGTGGCCGAGGGTGTCCTGCTGCACGCGGCGACGCACCTCGTCCACGACCTGCCCACCGAGCTTCACCACGTGGAAGGCGTCCAGGACGGTGATCGCCTCCGGGAGCTCGTCGCGGATCGCGTTGGCGTAGCCGTGGAACGGGTCCAGCGTCGCCGTGCGGATCCCGCTCGTGAACCCCGGCCCCTGGGTAGCAAGCCAGTCGCCGTAGGCCGCCCCCGTGCGCCCGGGCACCAGGTCCAGCAACCTCGCCCGGGGACGGCCGTCCTCACCGCGGGAGTGATCCACGATGCCGGTGACCAGCCCGGTGCCGGGCGGACCCACATGGCGCCAGACGTGCTCGTCGACGCCCAAGGCGTTGACCCCGGCCAGCCGGTCCTCGGCTATCAGCTGGGTCTCGATGACGGGGACGATCGCGTGCCAGACGGTGTTCCAGGCGACCCCGAGCATCTCGGCCAGGGCCGAGACTGCGATGTCGTGGGAGCGCAGCTGCGTCACCGCCCAGGCGATCGCGCGGGTGGTGAGCTTGGCCCGTGGCGCGGCGAGTTCGTGGACCTCGCTGAACGTCGAGATCTCGCAGGCATCCTCCCGGCACCGGAGGATCCGCTTGCGCCACAGCACCCGCACGGGCACTCCGGCACACGGCAGATCGTGGAGCAGGACCTCCCGCCGGCCGTGACCGGTGGCGAGCACCCCGCATCCTGGGCAGCCCGCCAGCGATGAGGCGGTTTCCGCCACCACGGTGAACGAGCGTGGCCCGCGTTCCACCGTCAGGACGTGGACGTCGGTCAGGTCGAAGAGCGCGCACGCGGGTGCGCAGATAGCATGAGACACGTCGAGGCCTTCAAGGATCAGGTTGCTTGGTCGCTACCCATCCTGGAGGCCTCGACCTCTACCCAGGCCTCACAACACGCGCTCCGGAACGTCCCCGCGCACCCCGCTACCCATGCTCATTTGTGAAGGGCCAGAAAACGACCACTGGCGCACCTACGGACCCGCCGCCACCGGCATCGGTTGGGAGAGCAGCCTCATGTCACTCGCGCTGCATCTCAATGCCGCGTCCAGCGACATCCTCCAGGATCTGTGCGATTTCGCGGGCTCGACCGAGGGCCACACCTACACGGACGACGCCGCGGACGCCTGGAAAACCGCCTACGTCCAGTCCGGCGCGGACGAAGATCAGGCCCAGCAGCAGGCCATCAAAACCGCCGCCTTCTACAAAGGCACGGAGTAAGTCAGGCTTTCGGATCAATCGACCGATACATCAACGCCACCTATAGAGGCCCAACGGAGAGTACTCAGCCCAGCTGATCCAACAACCGCTCCGCGACCGGGATCCACTGCGGCCTGAACGTGTACACGCACACCAACCGCGCCCGAGTGGCTTCGCGGTACACCTCCATGCGGTGCGCATCGGCCCCCACCGCGCGCGCCGCCTCCGCAATCGCAACCCGCGCCACGTAGGCCATGTCCTCGCTGAGC